>JAYKIC010000565.1:0-18181 GCA_035284985.1 Leptolyngbyaceae cyanobacterium | reverse complement strand
CCCTAAATCCCTTCTCCCAAAAGGGGAGAAGGGACTTCAAACCAGGTTCTTGGGTCGAAAGCCCCTCTCCCGCTCTGGGAGAGGGGTTGGGGTGAGGGCTGTTTGAGTTTTGTCAGTCAATCAGCTCCTATCGTTCCACGGTTGTGGCGATCGCGCAAGAACATTGTTAGGAATTGAGAGCAGAGACTCCCTCGATAAACCAGTTAACGGCTAGTCCACTACTCCGGTCCCGCTCTGTAATTACTATTTTCAGGGTGGGCAAGGTCCACCTTACGAGTGCAAGTTTTCGAGTATGCATTCTTACACCGAGAAGGGAATAGAAATTATGGATGCCCTTAAAAGATGCTGGTCGCAGGGGAATCAATGTTGTTTTGTCACAGAAGGCAATGGAGCTATTCATCAGATTGGGTCAGAATAGCAGTGGGAATTCCCAACTTGTGGTGCAATTTATGGATCATCTCCAAGTTCAGTGGCCATTGACGAGTCAGCACCTCAACTAGGGTGGCGCGATCGCCAAAACATGACTCTAGATCGTTATGAGTCCAGCCGCGAGTATCCATGTAATAGCGCAATAACTCAATCGGATCAGGGGAGGGAATGGGAAACTTTGTGTGCTCGTAAGACGCTACTCGTTGACTGAGTAAATCTAATTGTTTGGCTTCAGAAGAGTTTGGAGCGGTTTTCAAGTAAGTCTCAATTTCTTCCAGAGCTATTTGATACTCTTCTATCGTCTCAATTGGATTGATCTCCATTATATGATTAGTCTCCAATTATTAGTCTTCAATCAACTTATCTCTCGCGACACCTTCATCGCTAAAACTCGTGCCAATAAATCGAACCAGAACCATACCAACCTCGTAGTAAACGGTTGTGCTTAAGCGATATCGACCTCCTTGAAGCTTGAAAATAAGACCATTATTGTTGATCACCATGACGGTAGGATGATCAATCCTAACATCAGAAGGTCGCTGCCACTTAGCCTGTGATACATCATAGTACCAAGCTTTTAATGCCTCTTTAACATCTGGACGAGCTTGCCAGCAATTGATCAGAGTATTACGGTATAAGATATGCATTCTTTATTGTTTTGAAATCTTTGAAAGGGCTTGATTGACAGTGCTTGATTGGAGGCGATCGCCCCAGTTATTTTAGTAAGAAAAATGTGCCATTGAATGAGTTTCCTGTTATTGCAACTATACTATAATTAATTGAGTTTTTTTAATGAAATAGTGAAATTTGGCTGAGCACCTGTCTGAGATCTCTCGTTGTGTTGATCCACGTGATGGAAGGAATATTCAATTATTGCTCAAAGACTGAGCTAAATGGCTGTGGGGTAAGGCGTTGGTAGGCGATCGCCAAGGTTGCCTCATCCCCCACATTCCCCGGAAACATGACCACCGGAAGTAGGGGAAAGCGGTCATGGTCCGCCGCAGTCCGAACGATGCAGCAACCGGGGACCAGTTGACCCAACAGCCGCACCGATTGCAACGTGAGCGCATGGCTGAGGGTGGTATTGGCGGTGTTGCCGCCTTTGCAAATGAGAAAACCTGTGGTTTCAGGCAAATTTCTGCCGATATCATTGAGAAAAGCGGTAACTCGGTGACTTAAGGCAAGCTGCTGGGCCGCCTCTTCGCAGGTGATGGCCTGACGACTCGTGTACACCACCACCCCCTGTCCCTGTTGGTGAAGGGTATTGATTTGGGCGATCGCCCCCTCCAGTAATGCCGTAGCATCATCAGTCTGCATTAGTGCTGCGATGTCCACCTCAACCCCTTGTACATCGGGCCTTTGCCGTAACCGTTCCAGTTGTCGCGTCGTTTTTGCCGTGTAGGAACCTGCCAGCACTACCCCCGGTTTGCCTTGACGGGTGAGGGTAGCCATCGCTTCCGGTGACACAGGTTGGGGTGGCAGTTGGACCAGGGCCGTTAAGAGGCTAGCGGCACTGCGAAACAGAAACCGTTTGCCTTCGGACACCGCAGTGAGAATGGCCGTGGCAAAACAATCAAGGTCAGCCTGCACCTCTCCATCCACAACCACACACTGATTATTTTGCAGTTGCCGCAATTGGTCTAAGCAACCTGCTTGCAGATCCGATCGCTGAAGTCGGGCGATCGCCGTTGCCAAAATCTTGCCCTTTGTTTTTTCCTCAACGTAATCCGGCAGATAGCTGTGGTGAAAGGCAAACAGGGGATCACGGGCAAATTCGGTGTGGTGAACGGGAATATCGTGACCGTCGATGCGGACGTAATGGTTGCTGTGGCAGGTGATTCGCCCACCTTCCAAAAAGGCAGGAACCAGAAAATGGGCATCAAACGGACCCAGTTCTTGGGCAATCGCGTCAGTTTCCAGCGGATAATGCCCCCGCAAAGTAGAGTCGGAACGGCTAACAATTAAGAAGTTATGAATCGATTCGAGGGCGATCGCTTCCTGCAAGTTTCTGCATACCTCACGGGTAACGGCCTCTGCTTCAGAGGGGGGGAGCGATCGCGTATTGGTCAGCACAAAAAAGATGGGACTATCATCCCGTAACCCTAACCGCAGGGTATCCACATCCCATAGCAACAGTAACAGGCAGCTATGCACCGTTTGGGAACCTGTAGGGTCATCATCCAGCACAATAATTTTGGGCCGAGGTTGGAGATGTGTAGCGGATGGCAACGGTGGGGGAGAGGACATGGCGATCGCGTTCCTAGCAGGTTTGGGGCAAAAATTTATGTTCCCATTCGACATCACAGCGTTCAGTTTCTTCTTTTTGCCGTTCAAGCTATTGAAAAATGTCGTCTAGGGTAACGGGTTTATTCATCGATCAAACTGGCTTTTTTTTAGTATTTTAGCATTACTCACTCTAGTGTTCACCTCCTACAAAGAGAGGCGATCGCCCCTCTCCCTCCAAGGCATGATCACCCTGCCAAAATCCAAAATCGGCAATCCAAAATCGGTAATCTAAGTTGGTGTCGATGATGACTTTAATGGAGGGATTGTTGGGCATGGCGTTTGCCTCTGACAGCTTCGACTTCGGCGGTGATGGTGTCTAGGGAGAGGTCATCGGTGTGGAAGGTGGTAAGCAGGTCGGAAAGTTTGCTGTCAATCAGGTCTTTGGCCAGTTCTTGGCTGAGTTGCTGTTTTTCGTCAGGGGGCAGTTGTTTGACGAGGGTGAGGATTTGCTCGAAAGTGAGGGGGAGTTGATAGGTGGTTGAGGTCATGGCTACGTCTATGATGGCGATTGATATTTATTTTAACTACGAACGCGATCGCGCCACGTCTCTCCGAGAGCGATCGCCCTCTCCAGCCTTACAGGTTGTTGGGAAAAGCGATACGTGCTCCGCACAGGCAAGCCAACGCCTCCTACCCCACCAAAATCCAAAATCACCAATCCAAAATGGTGCGATCGCCCCCACTTATATCTGGGTTAGCATTAGGCTAAGGCGTTATGGACGATAACAGCATGGCAACACAAATTCATTTGGATGAAAATTTAATTAAAGAAGCAATGGCGCTCAATGAACAGATAGTAGACATTGAACATCTAGTAGAAATTGCTTTGCAAGAGTATATTCAGCGGCGCAAGCGTTACAAAGTGCTGGAACTGTTTGGAACCCTGGAGTATGACGAGGATTACGATTACAAGCAACAGCGACAGATACTATGAGCGTCATTGTCGATACGTCTGTGTGGTCTTTGGCCCTTCGTCGCCAAACATCGGCAACCTCCAACCCTGTAGTTGAAAGACTGAAGCACCTGATCTCCGATGATCAGGTGACAATGGTGGGGACAATTCGTCAGGAAATTCTTTCGGGGATCAAGCATTCAGACCAATTCAACCGTCTACAGGATTATCTTAGAGCGTTCCCAGATATCCCCCTCAGTTCTGAGGATTATGAGCTAGCTGCGACGTTCTTTAATACTTGCCGCAGTCAGGGGGTTCAGGGTTCAAATACGGATTTCTTGATTTGTGCGATCGCCCATTACCGTAACTTTCCCATTCTCACAACCGACAAAGACTTTAAATATTTTCAGCAATATATCCCTGTTCATCTGTTGTTAGACGACTAAATTACAGTAGCTATCCCTCTCCAAAATCCAAAATCTACAATGGTGCGATCGCGATTCTCTCTACTCAATGGGATCGCCCCTGCTCCCCACCAAAAGCCAAAATCGGCAATCTAAAATGGCGCGATCGCCCCCACTCACTCAATCCGCGTTGGCTTGCCTACACGGATTGTAATCGCCATCTCTAGCCTTACTGTTGCAGGGGAAAGCGATACGTGCTTCGCACAGGCAAGCCAACGCCCCTGCTCCTCACCAAAATCTAAAATCGGCAATCCAAAATGGGGCGATCGCCATCTCTCTGCTGAAGGCGATCTTCGCAAACATCACACATCTCCTCTCGAACTCCCTATTTGGGTTCTTAGAGTTTGGGGAATTCGAGGAGGAGTGTCTTACAAGGCTAGTGTAGTCAAATCAGTCAAGGTACCACAGGGGGCGGATCACTCTATATTCCTGGCAATTTTGATAAAGTTTTGTGTACTGAAAAGATTAATGATGGCATGTACGGGAAACTTAAATGAGTGGATACATTTATTCTTCCCACAACATTTTAGGAGTCAATTGCAGCAATGATGTATGGCGACCCGTCCGGACAAACACCTTTCAACCAAGAACTGCCTCACTTTGGTGATCCTGACGGATTTGCAGATAATCCAGAACCGCGATGTCCGGTAGTCTTGCTTTTAGATACATCAGGTTCAATGTCAGGCAATCCAATTCGTGAACTTAATAAGGGAGTAGCTTTATTCCGAGATGAGCTATTTGCAGACACTTTAGCAGCCAAGCGAGTCGAAATAGCAATTGTTGGATTTGGACCTGTTCAGATAATTCAAGACTTTGTTACACCAGAGTATTTCGATCCCCCTGAACTGGAAGCCCAGGCGGACACCCCAATGGGGCGGGCCATTGAGGAAGCGTTAGAGCTTTTGAATGAGCGTAAAAATATTTATAAAGAGAATGGTATTGCTTACTACCGCCCTTGGGTCTTTCTTATTACAGATGGTGGACCAACTGACTATTGGCAATCCGCCGCCGCCAAAGTTAAAGAAGGGGAGAAGAATAAAAACTTTGCCTTTTTCTCTATTGGGGTTGAAGGTGCAAGGATGGATATCCTAAGCCAAATTTCTACAAGACAACCCATACAGTTAAAAGAGCTAAGATTCAGGGACTTATTCCAGTGGTTATCAAGTAGCCTGAAATCTGTCTCACAATCTACTCCAGGAGATGAAGTACCCTTGCAAAATCCTATTACACCTGATGGCTGGGCCTTTATATGATATGGCGCTATGTTCAGTCCATTAACACAGGACTTTCACACCAAGTGAGTAAATTACCATGCCAAGATGCAGCCATATGCAGAACCGTCTCGCAGGAGATTTTCTTGGGCGTTGTATCAGATGGGGCTGGTAGTGCCTGTCGTGGTCAAGTAGGCTCCCAACTGTTGACAGAACTAATTCTTAAAAATCTAGAAGAACATTTTTCTTATGGAAAGGAAATAGCTGATATATCAAAGAACTCTATTGAAGAATGGGTTCAACAGGCATTAAGAGAAATTGATACGCTAGCAATTGAAGAAGGTTTGAGTCGTCGTGATTATGCCTGCACCTTATTGGGTGCTGCTGTTACTCCAAGAGGAGGGCTATTCTTTCAAATTGGAGATGGAGCAATTGTAATTTCCTCGAACAAGAGCTATAGCTATATTTTTTGGCCTATGCAAGGTGAGTATGCTAACTCAACGTATTTTGTAACAGATTTAAACTATCTAGAGCAGCTCGAATTTGAGATACGAAATGAAGCCATTGAAGATCTTGCTTTGTTTACTGATGGATTACAGAGGTTGGTTCTAAATTTTCAGGAACGCAAGGTTCATGAGCCATTTTTTGCTCCAATGTTTCTCCGACTTTCACAAGAACCGAATCATGGCCTTTCGGAAATTTTAAGTCAATCTCTAGCACGATTTCTTGATAGTGAAGATGTTTGTAAGCGCACAGAAGACGATAAGACTTTAATTCTAGCAACTTGTCGTACTACGTCTTCAAAAGTTATAGATTCTGAAGAGGAGACTACCTCAGATGCCACTCAGGGATAATTCTGGTCGTACTATTCAGCTTGGTGAGGAAATTGGACGAGGTGGAGAAGGATCGGTATACACGATTCAAGGTGATGTTGCCAATGTTGCTAAGGTATATCATAAAGCAGCAACAGGTGAAAAAGCCGATAAACTTAAGGCTATGGTTGCTAACAGCTTTGAGCTACCTAGTTTTACGTCTTGGCCGCTTTCTACTCTTCATGATAGCTCAAGTAGTTCTATCAAAGGCTTTACTATGCCACGAATTGTAGGACATAAGGAAGTCCATGAATTATACGGACCCAGACACAGACTAACTCATTTCCCTAGTGCAGATTGGCATTTTCTTGTTCATGCAGCTAAAAATATAGCTGCTGTTTTTAAAACGATTCATGCTCAAGGCCACACTATAGGTGATGTTAACCAAAGTGGTATTTTAGTTTCACCCAAAGATGCAAGATGCCGTTTAATAGATACAGATAGCTTTCAAATAAGACTAGGCAGTAAAACTTACTACTGTGAGGTTGGCACTCCCCATTTCACACCACCTGAACTTCAATGCCAGTCATTTCGTGGAATTTTACGTAATGATAATCATGATAATTTTGGTTTAGCAGTCATTATATTTCAGTTGTTATTCATGGGCCGTCATCCATTTGCAGGTCGATACCTTGGATCTGGTGATATGCCTATTGAGCGTGCAATCAGAGAGTATAGGTTTGCATTTAGCTCAAATGCCGCTCAAAAACAGATGAAACAACCTCCTAACACCTTAAATCTATCAATTTGCTCACCTGCAATCGCTCATCTTTTTGAGAAAGCCTTTAGTCAGTCTCCCAGCCAAGCTGAAAGTCGCCCTACATCACAAGAATGGTTCAAAAATCTTAATCTTCTTCTAAATAAAATCAGCACTTGTAGTCAGAACTCGGCACATAAGTATTATGGTGGATTATCTTCGTGTCCTTGGTGTGAGCTAGAAGAATCTGCTAATATAATTTATTTCATCACAATCAATAGTACAAATAGAAAAGATTTACGTAATGTTGATGACTTATGGATAAAAATTAAAGGAATTAAGATCCCAGATCAAAATAATTTACCTGATCCAAACACTATAGTAGTTCGCCCTACGCCTCTACCTGAATATGCCAAACCACCACGAGGATTATGGGGAATTTTAGATATATTTGTTGGTTTCCATGATGATAAAGGTGAAAAGAAGAAGCGACAAATGCAGCTCCAAGAAAAGAGCAGAATTTGGAACGATATAGAAGACGAATGGTATGACCTTGAATATAGCGCAGACTTTAACTCCCTTTCCCAAAAGCTAGAGAAAGCATACAGGAGGTATAAGAGGATACCCAAAGAATATCAATTAGAATACCAAACTGAATTAAAACAGCTTTATCTAGGACATTTCCTGATAGATAAAGCGGGTATTTCTGATATTGGCAAGAAAAGAGCTTTGATTTTGGCATCGTATGGAGTTGAAAGTGCGGCTGATATATCAAAGAAAAATGTATCTTCGATTCCTGGCTTTGGTCCCAAGCTTACAGCTAGACTTATTGAATGGCGTGATGGTCTTGATCAAAACTTTCATAAGTATAGGCCATCATCCAAAGATAAAGCTTTACTCAGCAGAGTGGATCAAAAATACGTACGTAGAAGAGATGAAATAGAAAGACAGCTAACTAACGGACTTAAGCAACTCGATCATCATCGCAGTGTTCTAGTAAATGAACGAGAGGTGCTTTTGAGAAAAGCTAGAGAAGTTGCCCCTCAGTTAGCTCAAGCAAGAGCAGACATGACAGTTTATTCATGAGAATGAGCGGTACTCCTTATATGATGGAGTTGCGTCCTCATATTTAGATTAACGGGATTAAAACCATTGCACTGGTGAAGTTGATGAAAATGCGATCGCTCCTAAAATTCTCTCTCCAAGACATATTCTGGCGACACGAAAGGCGACAAAAAATGAACGACAGTATTACCAACAACAGCCCTATTGATCCTATTGATAATGAGATCAAGCCCGAATACGATTTGGCGAAGATGAAATGCCGTCCCAATCCCTTTGCTAAACGGCTGGGTCAGCAGCTAACCCTATCTCTTGATGCTGAAATCGTAGACTACTTTGAAACCGCTGCTCGTGAACAGGGAATTTCTTGTCAAGAGTTGATGGTGCGGTATCTGCAAGATTGCGCTGTTAACAACCGTCCGCTATCAACGGAACTACCCCTGACGGCAACTGGAGATTTGTATGACCACAAACGATGATGCCATGAGCAATGCTGAGTTAAGGGCATATATTCTGCAACATCGGGATGACCTTGACGCAATGAAAGCCTTCTTTGCTCGCCGCAGCCCGGACTCAGAAGCGACTTGGTTTGCGCCTCCTAAAACTGAAGCAGAATGGCAGCAACAGATGGACACACTTGGCACGATTTTGGGGCCAGCTAACCCTGGGGACGCATGACGATATGAAACCTGAATAGGGTTATGCTACCAGGGGCGCGATCGCCACAGCTTTACAATGATAATCAGTAAGGGCGTGCATGAGAGGGCTTGATGTGAGAATTCCTGAAGAGGCAGTAGTTCCAGATGCTAAAGTTACTCATTACCTATTGGTGCCTAAGGCACGGAATGATAAAGCCAAATATCTTGCTCAAGCTGGATTTACTCAGGATTTTCCAAATGAACTTAAAGTAGCTCTTCAAAAGCAAGTGACAAGTAATGAGGCAATTGAAGATAGAAGCAATGAGTACGGCACCTTTTATCAAGTGCTAGGGGATTTGGTTGGCCCCAACGAGACACGCCTCCCAGTTGTTACAATCTGGCTACGAAGACGAATCGATGGCAAATTTCAGTTTGTAACTCTCAAACCTCAAAAGGACGCTTAAGTGATGGCATTGGAACTATATCAAGAGGTAGCGCTGAAGGTTGATTTATCAGATCATCAACTGAGAGCAGGCGATGTGGCAACATTGATCGATTTTGTCGCCCATCCAACTGGTGGAGAAGATGGCTGTGTCTTGGAAATTTTTAATGCGATCGGTGAATCGATTGCCGTGATCGCGGTTCCCCTCTCCACCGTGGAAGCCCTACAACCCGACGAAATCCTAACGGTTCGCTCCTTTGCCCAAGCAGGCCCATCGGCATAGTCTGATAGGAAGGGTAGGTGCTGAGTAATGTTAGGTGATGTGGGGCGAATCGCCACCCCGTAGCAAAGCCTAAGCCTTAGGTAGAATGGAGGGGCGATCGCTGCTAAATAGACCCGTAACGAGAGAGGTTAGTGATGCAGCTTGAAGATTATCTCACCGTTGAAATAACTGACACAATTCAATCACTTTAGTCTGCATCAAAATGCGCTCATCCGCCCCGCTTTTCAGCCCCACTTCCAATTCCAGCAAATGTTCCATACTGCGTTGACAAGCAACGAGACGGAGCGATCGCACCTCTTGTTTCAAAAAATACATGCGTTTAGGATTGCCCACTTCCGCCGCCTGAGCAATCAGCTTATCGTCCCGTTCCCCCGTTTCCACCATCAGCTTCACCCACAGCCACATCCGAAAACGGCCCACTAACGTTGCCATAATCCGTAAGGCAGGTTCGTTGCGGTTAAATAAATCAGTAACAAGGGTGAGGGCTTGGTTCGTGTCGCCATTGCGGATCGCATCAGCCAATTTGAGGCTATTTTGGGTATAGGTATTGACGAGGAGGGCGATCGCCCCCTCATCCACCGTTGGGATCGATCCAGGGGAAACATGATGCCCTGAAGCCGCGAATAGCAAGAGTTTTTCCAGTTCGCTATAAAGCTGCCGGGTATCGCTACCGACTGCCTCCGCCAATTGTTCTGCTGCTGCCTCTGTCAGTTTAACCCCTACTTCCTTCGCCGCCGTTTGCACATTGTGAATCAGTAAATCTGTCTTCCAGGGGGGAATCGCTGAAAATTCCTTAATCGTCAGATGCTTTTGGAGAAACTTAGTGGACTTGAGCCGTCCGTCTAACTTTGAGCTAGAGGTGAACAACAAGACGCTGGTATCGGGAATCACGGGCAAGGTCCGCTGTAATTCCGCAAACTCGTTTTCAGGACAGCGCTGACCCACGCTCGTGTCCGCCAACCACACCAGCCGTTGACCCATGCCAAAGGGCGGAGTCATGGCCTGGTTGAGGGCTTGAATCAGACTATCAGATTGGTCGGGGGTGATTTTAGTGTAGTTAAAACTTTCCCAGGCAGGGTCCAGGGTGCGATCGCGCAACGTTTGTACGGCCCGGTTTAAGGCAAAACTGTCATCGCCCCAGTAGAAGTAAGCTGGCATTTTAGTGGGTGAGTGGGTGAGTGAGTGGGTGGATGAGTGGGTGTTCTGGTTCCTAGCCTCCGGCTAGGAACCAGGCATGGAGCCTCTGGCTCCAGTTTGCGGCAGATATCACCACTCACTACCCTCCATCCATCCAAGTGGCTACAGGTTTCAAGATTCTGGGAATGTTGTGATCGGGGGGGAATTCGATCTGAGTTTCGCTCAATCCCAGGTAGCCGGATTCCGTAAAAGACAGCAGCATTCGTTGGAGGGCGATCCACACTTCGGCTTCGTATTCCCAATCACTGCCGAGGCGCGATCGCCCCGCAATCGATCGCATGGCCCAAAAGTAGGAATTCCGCACCACTGATCCTTTTTTCTTGTATTGCGGCACATCATCTTGATGAAGATACAACACTTGATTGTCAATCCATCCTCGCAAATCCATATCCTCCTATGCTAATAAACCTCGAATCATGGAGTTGGTCTGGGATTCATAGCCACCGCCAAACTGATTGAAGTGGTTGAGGATATGGTATAAATTATACAATGGCACCCGCTGGGCATAACCGGGGGCAATCGGGAACGCTGCATCATAAGCTTGGTAAAATTCGCGGGGAAAGCGGCCAAATAATTCGCTCATGGCCAGGTCTACTTCGCGATCGCCATAATAGGTTGCAGGGTCAAAGATAATCGGCTGACCATCCTGGGTCACTGCGGCATTGCCGGACCACAAATCCCCATGCACCAAGGACGATTGGGGATGATGACCCCGAAGTAATTCAGGAATAGCCTGAAGCAGTTCATCTTGTTGGGGAAAATGCCCCCCCTTGCGTCGCGCTAGTTTGAACTGATAGTCCAGCCGCTGATCCCGAAAAAATGTGACCCAATCGTCACTCCAGGGATTAACTTGGGGGATGAAGCCAATGGTGTTGTTTTGAACCCAGCCAAAGCCGTGGGGACTGCTAACTTTATGCATCGCGGCCAAATGGTGGCCCATCGCCTCCCAGGAAGCGGCACTCCCCCGGCCCAAATCCAGCCATTCCAGCACGATGTAGGCAGAGTGGTCCGCCGTGCCCCAGCAGACCGGGCGGGGCACTTTAATGGTCTCCGTGGCGGCCATGTCCCTTAGCCCTAGCGCTTCCGCCTCAAACATTGACACCCGTCCGGCATCATTGAGCTTGAGGAAATAGGTGCGGGTCTGACTGCCGGATGCATCCACAACTTTGTAGGCTTGGTTGACGCTGCCACCTCCGACAGAACGGCGATCGCTCATCACAAACTTAGTTCCAGTGGCTTGACTGATATGGGTAGCAATTTGGTTCCACAGGGTCAACATGGCACTCCCAAAAACAAAAGAGGTATCCGCTAGTTATCCGACTATAGATTATTGAATGAGGCGTTTCAAGATTCTCAGCACATCATACAGATCACCTGAGTTGCGAGTACCAAATAACTTTGAAGTGGCATATTGGGGATTGTTACCATTTACTAATTTGATGAAGATAAAACTACCACCCGTGGTAATCATGCCAAAGGTCGGTGTATCAGTTTGTGGACGAGCTAGCATATAGGCCAAAATCTGGGCTAATCCCTGCTCCACTGAAAACGAGGCCCGTTTTGACTCAATCACCATCACCCAAAGCTGCTCTTTGAGAATAAGTGTGTCTATTTTGCCCCGAACAATCGTATCTTCATCCTTCAGGATTAACTCGATTGCTTCCTCAGAACGCACCTCAAATGGAGCTAAGTAGAAATTGCCAATAAACAAAATGGGGTCAAGCACCGCCATCCGTACACTATCTTCCAGCATGGGTGGGTAATCTAAAAGGTTCAGAAATCCCAACCGAACTTTATCTAGAAGCTGTTGGTCAGAGGTCGTCAGTTCTGGTAAATTGGTTTGCCACTCCAAGAAAAAATTATCAGTGTCTACCCGCTGAAGACCAAACTGATTAATCAAGTCGCGTAGGGTAATTTTATTAGCTTCAACTGCTGATACCATAGATGTTGTACGTATTATTAGCAAACTGAATTCTGCCTAAACATATTGTAGCTAATACTATTAGCAAGTAGGGTGCGTGACAACGCACCGGGCTATGTATTCTTGCAGTGGAAAGAGAGTACTTTATCTAGCTAGCTACTCGCAAGTGTAGCAAGTGTAGGGTGCGTGATAACGCACCAGACTAGCAAGTGTAGTGATAACGCACCGGACTACTATTAGTGCTCATAATTTAGCCACGCATCGAGTGGATCGAATTTCTGTTGCATCAGACAAATAACAGGCTCCCCCATACTTATTTAGCACAAGGCGGATTAACTCAACCACTGATTTAACCTTATCGGCCATGCAATAGGAGATGATATAAACATCACTTAAATCACCAGATACAAAATCCATATCATCCGAAACCCGACCTTCTCGATCTTTCCCTACAACATCACGAATCACATAGTAACTGTCTACATTTCCCTGTTTTAAGGCT
This sequence comes from Leptolyngbyaceae cyanobacterium, assembly GCA_035284985.1. GTDB lineage: Bacteria > Cyanobacteriota > Cyanobacteriia > CAKZMO01 > CAKZMO01 > JAAHGY01. Next base: position 5,285 of record JAYKIC010000565.1, on the reverse strand, counting down.
TCAATTACTTTTGTTCGTCCAACCGAATTAACAATGATTTCAATGCGGGTAACTGGATGCATTTTAACTCCTTAAATGGTTAATTTGTGACGGAATGGTGCTGATTTGATCGGGATTGATCCCCTACTCCCTTCCCCGTCTAAGGTTGCGTATAGTATCTAGCAAGTGTAGGGGGCGTGATAACGCGCCTGCTATGTATTCTTGCAGTGGAAAGGGAGTATTCCCCCTCTGAATATGGTTTTGTTATTTAGCCCAAAATATTTTGGACAATTTGAAAGTAAAGGGGAATGCCAATGATGATATTAAACGGAAATGTGAGGGCTAGAGCCATTGAGATATATAAACTGGGATTGGCCTCTGGGACTGTTAATCGCATGGCAGCGGGTACGGCAATATAGGAGGCACTGGCGGCCAGGACTGCAAATAAAAGCGCGTTACCAACCGACATACCAATGAGTGCGGCAATGCCAATTCCAATCATGGCATTGAAAATGGGCATAAAGATGGAAAATCCCAATAGGAAAGAGCCACTGGTGAGCAAATCGCCAAAGCGTCTGGCGGCGACAAGTCCCATGTCCAGCAAGAAGAAGGTTAACATCCCGTAGAACATTTCGCCTGTAAAGGGCTTGAGGCTATCCCAACCTTGGTCACTGGTGACAAGACCCACTAATAAACTGCCAATTAGCAGAAATACGGACCCATTGAGGCAGGCTTCCCGTAATACTTCTGACCAGGAAAATTCGCTGTCTGAACTCTCTTGATCTGATTTAGAAAAAACACGAATTAAGACTAACCCGATGATAATGGCAGGGGATTCCATCAAGGCGAGGGCGGCTACCATGTGCCCACCATAGTCTACATTAACCCGCTCTAAAAATGAGGTGGCTGTGACAAATGTAACGGCGCTAATGGAGCCATAGGCAGCGGCGATCGCTGCTGCATTATAGGCATCCAACTTCCATCGCAAAATGAAAAAAGAGTAGAACGGTACAATCGCAGCGAGGGCGATCGCCGCCGTTAATGTGATGACAATTTCAGTGGTTAATCCACTTTCATGTAATTCATGGCCACCCTTAAAGCCAATGGCAAAGAGAAGGTATAAGGAAAATAACTTTGGGATAGGTGCAGGTATTTCTAAATCTGATTTTAGGAAGACAGCCGCTAAACCAATAAAAAAGAATAATACTGGGGGGTTGAGTACATTCGAAAGAATTAGACTCGAATTCATAAATTATTCAGTTTGGTTTATTGATAATAATTTGTTTCTTGATTGAAACAGCATAGTCCGTAACTTGGCAAATCCCTTATAAAAAAAAACAAGAGTTTGCCATGTAGTGTAGAGGCTAATTTGTTTCTGCGGTGAGTTTTGCCACATAAATTATAAATACCACCTACAGCTTACAATGCCGTGAGATGTGATGAAGCACACCATAATCCCTAACCGCCATATTTGCCTTACCATCGCACACCACTGTGTGAACAGTTGCAAAACTTGGGTCCATGTGTGTGTTGCAGGGCTGTGTTTGAGAGCCTTAAGCGATCGCCCCCCGCCACATCATCTGTTGTTTTAGTTGATTGGCTTCCTCCCCGTTGGGAATTTCTGCCTCCGGTTCATTGTGCAGGGGTCGAACATTGACCGCACAGGCTTTCAGTTCGGGCTGCAACGAAATGGGGCACACTGCTGGATGGGTCAAGGCATTAGCCTCCGCATTATCCGCCCAGAGCGCTCCCCAATGCATAGGAACGAAAACGGTACCGGGCGCGATCGCCTTTGTCACCTTGGCTTTCATTTTGATACTGCCCCGGGCCGACGTAATCTCAACCCATTGCCCTTCGGAGATCCCCCGCCATTGCTCCTCCGTAATACCCCGTTTGGCCGCATCTTTAGGATGGATTTCTAGGAAGGGTTCCGGGTGCATTTTCATCGTTTTGTCAATGCGTCCGGTGCGGGTCATGGTGTGCCACTGACCATACAACCGTCCCGTTGTCAGCACCAAGGGAAACTCAGGATTGGGGGGTTCGGCCAAACCCTTGGAGTGGAAGGCGGCAAAGCGTGCCCGTCCATCTTCAGTGTTAAATCGAAAATCAGTATAGAGGCGTTTGCCCGTAGCCGGAGTGCCTTCCGGTTCGGAGTCGGGGCAGGGCCATTGAATTGCTCCCTCGGTCTCTAACCGTTGGTGGCTGAGTCCGGTCATGTCGCAGGGGCGATCGCGAGTCAGTTCCACAAATTCCGCATACACCTCCGCTGAACTTTGCTGGGAAAATTGCGCCCCAAAGCCTAAGCGTCGCCCCACTTCCGCCAAAATTTCCCAGTCGGCTTTGGCTTCACCGGGGCGATCGCGAAACGCGGGACAATAGGTCACAACCCGTTCCGAGTTGGTCATAACTCCACTTTTCTCACCCCACTGGGCCGCAGGCAGCACCACATGGGCATAGCTGGCGGTTTCCGTTGGGAAGTAGGCATCCTGGCAGACGGTAAAGGGTGACTTCAGCAATGCGGCTTTCGTCCGGTTCAAATCGGGCATACTCACGGCTGGATTAGTCGCCAACACCCAGAATACCCCCACATCCCCGGTTTCCAAGGCCCGAATCATATCCCAGGCCGCTAAACCGGGTTGAGGCGAGATTGATCCCGATGGCAAGCCCCACGCTTGCTCCACCGCTGCCCGATGATCCGGATTTTTGATCACTCGGTACCCCGGCAGAATATGGGCCAGCCCCCCCGCTTCCCGGCCTCCCATGGCATTGGGCTGCCCCGTGAGGGAAAATGGTCCCGCTCCTGGTTTGCCAATATTGCCTGTCATCAGGTGCAGGTTAATGATCGTGCGAACTTTGGCTGTACCTTCGCTGGACTGATTGATGCCCATCGACCAAAGGGAAAGCACCCGTTTGGCATTGGCCCAATACTTAGTAGCTTGCTCTAGCTCCTCAATGGAAATCCCACAACGGGGAGCCACCACTTCTGGGGGATATTGGCTGATCACATCAGCATAATCCGAGAACCGAGCGGTACATTCGCTGATAAATTCTGCATCAATTTTGCCCCACTTTAGCAACAGGTGGGCCATGCCATTGAGTAAATCAATGTCAGTGCCGGGGGTGATGGCTAGATGTAAATCGGCGGCTTTGGCGGTGTCCGTATGGCGGGGATCAACCACGATCATTTTGACGTTACGATTTTTGCGATGATACTTCCGTAACCGATTGAATACGATGGGATGACATTCGGCGGTGTTGGTGCCGATTAAAAAGGCACAGTCCGTTTCCTCTAAATCGTCGTAATTGCAGGGTGGACCATCGGAGCCAAAGCTTTGGATATAGCCAGCTACGGCAGAGGACATACACAGACGGGAGTTGGCATCAAAGTTGTTGGTGCCTAAACAGCCCTTGAGGAGTTTTTGGGCGGTGTAATAGTCTTCGGTTTGCAGTTGACCTGAGCCATACATGCAAATGCCATTAGGACCGTGGGTTTCCAGGGTCGTTTGGATTTGGCTAACAATGCGGCTGTAGGCTTCTTCCCAGGTGGCACGGCGGAAGGGTTCCGCCAGCGAGTCCCGCACCATTGGGTATTTCAGCCGACTTTTGTCGATGGCTTCGGCAATGGTGGCCCCTTTGACACAAACTTGACCTTGACTGGAGGGATGGTCGCGATCGCCCTTCACCCGCCAGATAGGATTGCCCTCGTTATCAAAATTAGTGGGCCTACCAGCTATGGCTGGAGGGGAAACATCTAAGCCACAACCCACTCCACAGTACGGACAGAGCGTTTTGGTCGATTCAGTCATGATGCCACCTCCAAACACAACGATCCACGATTAACTCTAAACCTAAAAACTAACATCTGTTGGATAGTTTTTGCAGAAAAGAGGGACAGAAAACTGCCCCTCAAATATCAGGATGATGTCTAATCGAACCTGAAACTAAAACTGAACGTCGGAACTTCCCTTTAGGAGGGGAGGGGAGGATCGTAGGCGGTACCCGTTGTCTTCCCATCCCTGGTATTTTTGTTGACTAGTTTATTACCAGATTCTTTAGTTCAGATCGGATATAGCAGCGGCAGGGGCTGTGGACATCGGATCATCCACTTCCGCTTCGCCTTCATGGAAATCGGCGAACGATCCCTTTGGCTCATCCAAGAAGAAGACACACAGGAAGGCCACAATCAAACCTGTAATACCCAGCACTTGGAAAAAGGTCGCGTACACTGTCGAGAAGTCCGCAGTGCCGCCATTGGCCGCTTCCGAAGATGCGGTAAGAATCGCCAAGGTGTTCAGGTAAGCAACGGCACCGACGTTACCATAAGCTCCCACGTTACCTGCAATTTGCCCCGTCACCCGGCGCTTGACGAGTGGCACAATCGCGAAGGTAGACCCTTCAGACGCTTGGACGAAGAAGGAGCAAGCCATGGTCAAGATCACCGCAGCCGGAATCCACCAGTTGCCATTCACCTGACTCATTAACATGTAGCCCAGACCCATGCCCCCGGTCAGGACGACCATGGTCCACTTCCGACTACCGAGGGTATCGGAGATAATTCCCCCCCCCGGACGGGACATCAGGTTCATGAAGGCATAGCTAGCCGCAATCATCCCCGCCGTTGCAGGGTCAAGCAAGGCATCGCCATTGCCATCCACAAAGGTTTGGATGAAAAACAGCGGCAACATGGTGACAACGGCTAATTCGGAACCAAAGTTGACAATGTAGGTTAGTTCTAGAATAGCTACTTGCTTGAAGTCATACCGATCTTCAGCGGCATACCGCTTGGTGCCATTCAGCAAGTCCTTGTTAACAGCCCAGCAGTTGTAGGATTGGAAGGCGTAGAGACCAAATAAGGCTACGATCGCAATCCACATTTGGGTCACGTTTAAGAACCCAACTTTTTGCAGCCGCCATGCCAACACCATCAAAATTCCGCTCAAGGGAATATTCATGACCATCAGCAACCAGAAGTCTTTGACGCCGGTAACTTCGATGCCACGGGTACTTTTAGGCCGCTGATATACTTTTCCTGGAGGAGTATCCGAGGCGTTGAAGTAGTAAAACACCCCGTAAAGGGCTGCCACAATACCAGTGAAGGCGATCGCCGCCCGCCAGTTCAAAATTGCAGTATCCAAGGCAGGAAACAATAGGATGCGGAAGGTTTGGGGTTCTCCAAACTGGAATGCACCGGGGAGGAATGCCAAGAACAAGCCCACCAAAACCATGGTGAAGGCAGAAAAAGCGGAGCCAAAGTTGCCCCAGCCGCCATAGATTCCCTCTGCGGTACCCACTTCCTTGGGGGGAAA
>JAYKIC010000564.1:0-6238 GCA_035284985.1 Leptolyngbyaceae cyanobacterium | reverse complement strand
ATCCCTTCTTTGCAGCTTCTATAGGCTTGCTATATAATGGTCAGCCCATTGTCGGGGCCATCTACGACCCCTCCCATAATGATCTGTTTCGAGCAGCAAAAGGACTGGGGGCCACCTGCAACCGTCGCCCCATCCAAGTTTCCACGACCCAAGCGCTGAAAGATAGTCTACTGGTCACAGGGTTTGCCTATGATCGCCGTGAAACCATGGACAACAACTATGCCGAATTTTGCCACCTCACCCTTCTCACCCATGGGGTTCGTCGAGGTGGAGCCGCATCCATTGACCTTGCATACGTAGCCTGCGGACGACTGGATGGCTATTGGGAACGGGGCTTATCCCCCTGGGATCTGGCCGCAGGCGTGGTTATTGTGGAAGAGGCGGGTGGGCAAGTCACCGCTTACGACACCACCCAATTTGAGATTCAGTCGGGACGTATTTTGGCAACCAATGGTCGGATTCATCAGGAACTCAGCGATCAGTTAGGCAAAATTCAGCCCCTAGAGCAGTTTCAACCAGATTAGGCAACGAGACCTATGCGAAGGTCAAAATAGCAATGTCCATTGCCAAATCTCTGCGGCTAACCCCAGGATACGCAATAATGTAGAGCGTTGTGACTTTGCGTATTCAATATGCCATTACCCAGTAACTTAACAACCCTTGACGGTGCAGCCCTGGCTCCAGAGACATTGGCCAACAATGTCGTTTTATTTGTCAATGTGGCCAGTAAATGTGGGTTAACGCCCCAGTACAGTGGTCTGGTTGAATTAGATAAAGCCTATGGCGATCGCGGTCTTGTCATTGTGGGTGTCCCCTGCAACCAGTTTGGCGCTCAGGAACCAGGTAGCCCTGACGAGATCAAAGATTTTACCAAAACCAAGTACGACGTGGATTTCACCTTGTTAGAGAAGCAAGATGTCAACGGTGCAAATCGTAGCGACCTGTATCAGTTTTTGGTGGGAGATGGACCTGATATTGAATGGAACTTTGGGAAGTTCCTCGTGGGACGGGATGGTGCTGTCATTGCTCGATTTGATCCCAAAACCCCTCCTGATGCCCCAGAATTGAAAGAGGCCATTGAAAAGGCGTTATAACAAGCGGACTATCCAAAGTTTGCCGTATTTTTACGACAATACTAGATTGAAATCGCTCCCGAAGGTGGGTTAAGCGCATAAAAATTAAATAAAGAATAGCGAAATATTGGGCAACATCTCTCCCCAATTTGAACAATTCACGCTATTCTAGAAACTGTGGGTGGAGGCTATCTCAACCCACAGTACGCATGGTGGATAGTGTGGGGGCTCTTACTATCCGCCATGCATTTATTATTGCTTCTCTTTTTCCTTCTTGTATAGAATTTTGAATTGCTGCTGTTGGCGTTGGTGATCGACAATGGGGGCGGGGTAGGGGAGGCGATCGCGCACCATCTTAGGGATGTCTCCCGTCACTAGCGCCTTTGTTGCCACACCCCGTAGCTCTGGCACCCACTGGCGAATGTAGTCGGCCTCTGGGTCAAACTTCTTAGCTTGACTGGCAGGGTTAAAAATTCGCAGCGGTTTAGGGTCCATGCCACTAGAGGCACTCCACTGCCAGCCTCCATTATTGGCCGCTAAATCCCCATCAATCAACGTTTCCATAAAATACTGTTCCCCCCAACGCCAATCGATGATCAAATCCTTGGTCAGAAAACTAGCTACAATCATCCGGCAACGATTGTGCATCCATCCGGTTTGATTTAATTGGCGCATGGCCGCATCCACTACGGGATATCCAGTTTGTCCCTGGCACCATCGCTGGAACTGTTCCGTGTCATTAACCCAGGGAAATTGCTTGAACGGGGCGCGGTACGGACCATCCGCCAACTCTGGGAAAAAGTAAAGGGCATGTTGGTAAAATTCCCGCCATGCCAATTCTTTTTGCCATGTTTCGATACTGGTGCGGGATTCGTCACTACGGCTATACTCCATCGCTTGCATCGCCTCAGCCCACACAGTGCGGATGCCAATGGTGCCAAATTTTAGGGCCGCACTAAGGGCCGATGTTCCCGTTACAGATGGGACGTTTCGTTGCTGTTCGTATTCCCCAATTCCCCCCCGACTCTGACAAAAATTGGTGAGTTGGGCCTGGGCCGCTACTTCACCAGGAGATAGGAACAACGCTTTGTCCCAGAGAAAGCCCAAATCCTTAGCGGTGGGCAGGGGGATGACCCCAGCGGCGATCGCCCTTTCCGTTTCCGTTGCGGTGAGGCCCATTAACCCCGTCACCGGATCTAACGGTGCTGCTTTAGGCTGCTGTATCCAATTTTTCCAAAATGGCGTGTACACCGTGTATGGATCACCATTTCCCGTCCGCACCATACCCGGACTATGGAGCAACTGATCCCATTGGGCATGAACTTCGATCCCTAAGGATTGCAAAGTGTCTGAGATGGCGCGATCGCGCTTGGCCGCATAAGGCTCCACATCTCGGTTCCAAAATACCTGACTTGCCTGCAACGCTGAAGCCAACTGGGGGAGGGCACGGAGGGGATCATCATACAAAAACAAGAGTTGCCCCCCCGCTTTAGCATAGCTAGCTTGCAACTCCCGCAAACTTTCCACCATATAAGTCACCCGTGCAGGGGCACTCCCCCCCTTCCGCAAAAGCGTTGGATCGAAACAGAACACCCCCACCACCTTGGCGCTCCGGTGTCGTGCTGCCACCAACGCCACGTTATCAGTAAGGCGCAGATCACGACGATGCCAAAAAAGAATTAAATCGGTCATAGGTTATCATCACTATTATCCCAGCAAAAAATAGTCAAACTATTAGTAGTATATTGACCTATTAGCACAGGACAGATTACCCTAGATGGGATTGATTTTTTGGGAGAACAACACCATAGGCCCAGTGACTCGCTAAAATGTAGTGACTTAAAGGTAACATTTAGCGATTGATTGGACTTTATACCAGACAAAGCACCAGACAGAATGGAGTGCCCCTGTTACCTCAATAAACAGTTCCTACCGCGCTCTATTTTCATTTTTTACCGTAACTTCACGTATCAAATCGTTTCACCCTACGCTTATGATGTCTCATCCATTTTTAACAGTATTGGTATTGGCCCCGTTTTTTTTCAATTAGGATGTTGACTGAGCAAGGTCTATGGATACTCCGTTTGACATTACCATTCAAATGGTCCTAGTCACGATAGCGGGCATTAGTGCTCAAGTGATAGGGGACTACTTAAAGATTCCCAGTATTGTGTTTTTACTGCTATTTGGAATTCTTTTGGGTTCAGACTGTTTGAATGTGCTGCATCCCAGTATCCTCGGCAATGGCCTAGAAGTGATTGTGGCTCTTTCGGTTGCCATTATCCTGTTTGAGGGAGGGCTTAACCTAGAACTGCGGGAGTTGGGGCGAGTCTCCGATAGTTTACAAAATCTGGTGACAGTGGGTACCCTCGTCACCCTACTCGGCGGCGGCACCGCTGCCCACTGGTTTAGCGAGTTTCCATGGTCATTAGCATTTTTGTATGCTGCCCTAGTGGTGGTCACAGGGCCAACGGTCATTGGTCCACTGCTCAAACAAGTTCGGGTCGATCGCCAGGTGTCTACCCTCTTAGAAGGTGAGGGCGTTCTAGTCGATCCGGTGGGTGCAATTCTGGCGGTTGTGGTTCTAGATGTGATTTTAAACGGCGATAGCGACCCCTTTGCCATTGTCAGCGGCTTGGTGCTGCGGTTGGGGATTGGGGGAGTGATTGGCGCACTAGGAGGCTGGTTATTAGGTTTTTTTCTCAAGCAGGCCGTTTTTCTATCTGAGGAACTGAAAAATTTAGTCGTGTTGGCTGGAGTTTGGGGGCTATACGGCTTATCCCAAGCGGTCCAGAGCGAGTCTGGATTAATGACAATGGTGATGGCGGGACTCGTATTAAGGGCTTCTTCCGTTCCCGAAGAGCGGCTGCTCAGGCGATTTAAGGGACAATTAACCATTTTGGCAGTCTCGGTGCTGTTTATTCTCTTGTCGGCAGATTTATCCATTGCCAGTATCATTGCCCTAGGTAAAGGAGCGATTATTACCGTCGCCCTCCTCATGTTCGTGGTGCGACCTATTAATATTTGGATTTGTACCTGGAACAGTACCTTCAACTGGCGACAAAAGATTTTTCTGGCCTGGGTGGCCCCCAAGGGAATTGTGTCAGCCTCTGTAGCCTCCTTATTTGCCATTTTGCTGACGGAACGGGGTATTAGTGGGGGAGAGGCCATCAAAGCGCTTGTGTTTTTAACCATTATTTCAACGGTGTCGCTACAAGGATTGACGGCTGGGTGGGTGGCACGGTGGCTCAAAATCACCTCAAATCAAGAGACAGGTGCGGTTATTGTCGGCTGTAATCCCATTAGTCAACTGATTGCGCGGCTGTTGCAGGAGCAAAATGAATCGGTTGTGTTAATTGATACCGATGAGGAAGCGTGCCGTTTAGCGCAGGCTGAAGGGTTTACGGTGTTCATGAGCAGTGCTTTGGACATGAATGTTTTGGAAGAAGCTGGGCTGGCGACGGCTGGCACGTTTCTAGCAATGACTAACAATAGTGAAGTGAATACGGTGCTAGCGGAACGGGCAGCAGAAGAATTTAATCCGCCACGAACTCTGGTGGTGTCAGCGGGGGATCGGAAACCAGCAGAGGAAAAAGAGGTAACGGTTGATTCGGAGGCCAAAGTGGGGAATGCCAAGGTTAATGGCAGTAAGCCCAATGACAGTAAAGCCAATGGTGTTAAAGCAACCAAAACCAGTAAAAATAAAGGTTCTGCAAAGGTTCACCCCGCGTTTGCGGAGCCGCTACCGCTTAAGTTATGGAATGGGTATTTGCGAGATGGGGCGATTAAGCTGGGGGAGACGACGTTGCAAGCTTCTGGGTTTGAGATTCAAAAGGCTCATCTAGAAGCGTTAATTCGGGCGGGGGAGTTGGTGCCGATTTTGAGGGAACGGGAAAAGCTGTTGCAGGTGGTGCAGGTGACGGAGGATTGGCAACCGGGCGATCGCATCATTTACCTGCTCCACGATCCCCGACCCAAGTTATTGCGTCAATTATCGGGAGGCAAGAGTCCATCCCGCTTGGCCGTTGAAAAACTGCCCTCTGTGGAAGAATTACCCATGCCAACCCCGAACTCACCCACAGCATGATTAAATAGATGGGCATAGACTAGGCATTACGGTTGGGGTCAGTGGCCTCAGCCTCTAAAGCCGGAGGAGGGAGGAAAGCGACGTGAAGCTCACTACAATTAGCGACACTATTTTCAAGTTACGGGTTAAACCGTCAAGGGAATTATCTACATCAGAGAAGTTATTGGTTTCAAAGGATAGCGAGTTTGATGTGGTGTCCATTGAGGCGGCACCGGAGCAATGCTTAAAAGTGACCTTAAGGTCGCCCATTGGACTTCAATCGGAAAGGGTTTGGTATGTCTTGAGGGACCATGTTGCCCTGCTTGGCAATGAACCCAATAACAATCCCAGTGAGGAGGATGATCCAGAACTCCCTCAAGATTATCCCAATGGGTTTGCGGTACCAGGCTATCCCTATCGGTTTTATCTACCTGATCCGGTATTGCAAGGGGGAACGTTTACGTGGGCGGAGGTGACAAAAAATGGGCAGCGAATGCCAACCTCTAAGGCGGTAGTTGATAACATTTTGCAAATGGCTGATACGATGCAGGATATTCGCGAATTATTTGGCGATCGCCCCATCAAAGTGATGTCTTGGTACCGTAGTCCCCGTGCCAACAAGCAGGTCGGTGGCTCAGCCCGTAGTTTTCATTTGACAGGGGGAGCCGTTGACTTTTGCGTATCTGGCGTTACCCCCGCAGAGGTGCAACAACGACTTGGACCTTGGTGGGGAGCGCAAGGCGGTCTAGCCAGTGGCAGCAGCTTTACCCACATTGATAATCGGGGCTACCGGGCACGGTGGCACTATAGCAGGTAGGAAATGGAGTAAGGGATAAATCTGGATAAATCTCTAAAGAACTCTAAAATTGGTGTAAGTAACCCTGAAATAATAGTTCTCCTCCGATAAAATCACGGTACTTTTAAGGTGAAATCCATCCAGCCAAAGTCTAAGGTCTGGGGCGGATAGTCTGAGAGCTGATTGACTGACAAAACTCAAACAGCCCTCACCCCAACCCCTCTCCCAGAGCGGGAGAGGGGCTTTCGACCCAAGAACCTGGTTTGAAGTCCCTTCTCCCCTTTTGGGAGAAGGGATTTAGGG
>JAYKIC010000563.1:0-2627 GCA_035284985.1 Leptolyngbyaceae cyanobacterium | reverse complement strand
CCCTAAATCCCTTCTCCCAAAAGGGGAGAAGGGACTTCAAACCAGGTTCTTGGGTCGAAAGCCCCTCTCCCGCTCTGGGAGAGGGGTTGGGGTGAGGGCTGTTTGAGTTTTGTCAGTCAATCAGCTTCTTTACTGGTCATTTTCTAATGATACTCCTCTAGGAATATTAATTCAGCGGCACACGGTAGCCTATCACCGAGAACATAGCGATCGCTAGAGTGCTGCTACTAAGCATAATGGGTGCCACTTTGAGAGCATTAGACTTGCTTAAGCGTGCCGTCAAGTTACCTAAAGCGGTAAACTATTGAAAAATGTTAAGCTGCGAATACCGTGTCAGACTATTTAATGTTAATGCAGCGGTGAAGGCGGTTACGGCAGAGTGAGGAGTGTAGACAAAGATGGCAGTACAGTTACAACAGGCGATCGCCGTAGGTTCATACCTAATTCAACAGCGGTTACAGGGCAAAAAGCGATTTCCCCTAGTTTTGATGTTGGAACCCCTATTTCGCTGTAACCTAGCCTGTACGGGCTGTGGCAAAATTCAGCATCCCAAGGACATTCTCAAGCAGAATCTCAGTCCAGACGATTGCTTTGCTGCCGTGGAAGAATGCGGTGTGCCCGTGGTGTCCATTCCTGGTGGGGAACCCTTGCTGCATCCGCAAATTAAAGAAATTGTTGAAGGCTTGGTGGAGCGGAAAAAATTTATTTATCTCTGCACCAATGCCATTTTATTGGAGAAAAATCTAGATCAATTTGAGCCTTCCCCCTATCTCACCTTCAGCGTTCACTTGGATGGATTGCGGGAACACCATGATAAATGTGTGGATCGGGAAGGGGTGTTTGACATTGCAGTCAAGGCTATCAAAGCAGCCAAGGCCAAGGGTTTTCGGGTGACGACTAACACGACGGTTTTTGATGGAGCCGATCCCAAAGAAATGCAGGCATTCTTTGATTTCATCACCGATGAATTGGGTACCGATGGTATGATGGTATCCCCCGGTTACAGTTACGAATGGGCACCGGATCAGGATAGTTTTCTCAAACGGGAGCAAACCCGCGCTTTGTTTCGAGAGATTCTAGCCCCTTTTAAGGCAGGGAAACGCAATTGGAACTTTAACCATAATCCCTTGTTCCTAGACTTTTTAATCGGAGAAAAGGATTATGAGTGTACCCCTTGGGGCAGTCCCAGTTACAGTGTGTTGGGCTGGCAAAAGCCTTGCTACTTGCTGAATGAGGGCCATTACGACACCTTTCAGGAATTGATGGATAGCACCGATTGGGACCAATACGGTCGGGCCAGTGGTAATCCCAAGTGTGCCGATTGTATGGTGCATTGTGGCTATGAACCAACGGCGGCAGTGGATGCGATGCGTCCCGAAAATATGTGGCGATCGCTCTCCACCGTCCTCGGTTTTGCCCGCTAATGCGTATTCTGCTGGTTGATGATGAATATGAACTGGCTGGTCCCCTCAGTATTCAACTGAAGCGAGAGGGCTACGAGGTTGATGTGGCCTATGATGGGGTTCAAGGCTACGATTTAGCCCAGGATACCTCTTATAATTTGCTGATTTTGGATTGGATGCTGCCCGGTCAATCTGGTGTCGCCATCTGTCAGCAGTTGCGACAAGCCGGACGCACCGTTCCCGTGTTGTTGCTGACAGCCAAGGACACCATTGACGACCGGGTGGTGGGCCTTGACGCTGGGGCCGATGATTATCTGGTGAAACCCTTTGAACTGAAGGAATTGCTGGCACGGGTGCGAGCGCTGCTGCGTCGTCCCCTCATGGGAGTTGAAACAACGCCATCCTTGCCTTCAGCCTCAGGCAAAACACGGTTACGGTTTGAAAATCTGGAATTGGATGAGCTGAATCAACGGGCTTATCGGGGCGATCGCTCCATCGACCTCTCGGAAAAGGAAACCCGTCTGCTCCACTATCTGATGACCCATCCTAACCAAATTGTGACCCACCAAGAACTGTATGATTATGGCTGGCAGGGCGATCGCGCTCCCCATAGTAACGTCCTGGCGGCTCAGATTCGATTGTTGCGAAAAAAGATAGATGCTCAGGGGGAAGCGGCGCTAATTCATACGGTGTATGGCAAAGGGTACCGTTTGGGACGGTAAACAGTGATGCAGTGTTAGTCACCATCTAGGGCGGTATGTGCTTCGACAGGTAAGCCAACACCCGATCTAGTAACGCACAATGTTTAGTTTTAGAAGGATATCACGGTGTCAAAAGCCCAACTTATGCGAGAACTTGAAGGAGCGTCAGCGGCGATCGCGGCCCAAGTTCTAGATTTTTCGTTGTTTTTGAAACAGCGACAGTCTAGTCCGGACCAGACTTCCAATGACCCACAAACCATCTTAGAACGGATGGGTGGCGTGCCCCAATATTTACTATCCGATGGGCGACTCTCCGATCGAGACGCTCGCCGAGCCATTATTGCAGAGCAGTTAGGATCGGGGGCGATCGCACTGAGCCAAAAATAAGTGCTATGCCTGCTAGAATTTGGGAAATACACTAGCTTAAATTGGGTTAAACGTATGACAATGATGTCTCTCAGGCCATCCCCCGTTAAGGTAGAGACTGGCAACGGAGATGTCCGCACCGTACAGCAAAATAGAA
>JAYKIC010000562.1:0-15012 GCA_035284985.1 Leptolyngbyaceae cyanobacterium | reverse complement strand
CCCTAAATCCCTTCTCCCAAAAGGGGAGAAGGGACTTCAAACCAGGTTCTTGGGTCGAAAGCCCCTCTCCCGCTCTGGGAGAGGGGTTGGGGTGAGGGCTGTTTGAGTTTTGTCAGTCAATCAGCTTTAGCACTGGTGTTTTCTTGGTTGGAAAACGTTCACTCCCAGCATCAGCCAGGGGTCAGTTATGGCCAGATGCTCATGATGGGTAATTAGGAAGAGTTAGGATATCAAACGGAATGGAGTTTAAAGGAATTGCAACACAGCAGGCAGCTTGGTCTGGGGATGGGTTGTTTATTGGCGTGTTTGAGGGAGCCTCAGCTTTAACGGAGGGGTGGTCAGATTTGCATCCAGCGATCGCCTCTACTCTGGCTGAAATAATTGATGAGTCTGAGTTTAAGGGCAAGGCTGGGGAGAAAGCAATCGCCCGAACTGGTGATGAAACCGTTCGTAAAGTGGGGATCATCGGCTTGGGTAAAAGTGAGAGTTGGAGTGTGGAAGGGTTGCGGCAAGCGGCGGGGGCGATCGCCCAACTGGCCCATCGGTCAAAATGCAAAACCGTGGGGATCAACTTACCCCAATGGAACGAGGATGCCACTCTCAGCACCCAAGCCATGACCGAGGGATTTATCCTGGCCCTCCACAAAGACCTCCGATTTAAGTCTGACGCGGAGGTCAAAGCGAAGGAAACCCCTACGATTACAACGGTGGATTTTTTAGGTTATCCCAACCAGGCAGCGGCGATCGCCCGTGCCCACCACATCTGTGATGGTGTGATTTTAGCCCGTGAGTTAGTATCCGCCCCAGCTAATGTGGTAACTCCGGTAACGTTGGCAGAAACGGTGGCGGCGATCGCCCAAGAACACGGCTTGGAGTTAGAAATCCTAGAACGGGAGGATTGTGAAAAGCTCGGCATGGGATCATTCCTGGGGGTGGCTCAAGCCTCGGATCTGCCGCCTAAATTCATCCATTTGACCTATAAACCCAAGGGCACCATTCGCCGCAAGTTGGCCATTGTGGGTAAAGGTCTGACCTTTGATAGCGGTGGTCTCAATCTTAAGGTGGGCAATAGCAGTATCGAAATGATGAAAATGGATATGGGGGGAGCGGCGGCTACCTTTGGGGCGGCGAAGGCGATCGCCCAAATCCAGCCCGACGTAGAAGTCCATTTCATCAGCGCTGCCACCGAAAATATGGTCAGCGGTCGAGCCATGCACCCCGGTGATATCCTAACGGCTTCCAACGGTAAAACCATCGAAGTGAACAATACTGATGCGGAAGGACGGCTCACCTTAGCCGATGCCCTGGTGTTTGCCGACAAACTGGGGGTTGATGCCATCGTGGACTTAGCCACCTTAACCGGGGCCTGCATTGTGGCCTTAGGCGACAACATTGGCGGCCTTTGGAGTGGGGATGAAGAACTCGCCACTGCCCTACTGTCAGCCGCTGAGCAAGCAGGGGAAAAATTTTGGCGGCTTCCCCTCGAATCCAGCTATTTTGACGGGCTGAAGTCCGTCGTCGCTGACATGAAAAACACTGGCCCCAGGGCAGGCGGTTCGATCACAGCGGCCTTATTTTTGCAGCAATTCGTCAACGATACTCCCTGGTGTCACCTTGACATTGCCGGACCCGTCTGGACGGACAAAGACAATGGCTACGATAGCAAAGGGGCTACGGGTTATCCGGTACGGACCCTCGTTAACTGGATGTTGGCCTAAGGGTTCTAAACACCAAATAGCCTGAGCCTTGTCATAAGGCTCAGGCTATGGCTACATCCCTACGGCTAGTAATCGGTCAACACTGCCGTCAGCAACAGAAAATTAATTCTCTGGAATTCTTTCGTGTTCTTGGACATTGCCTCAATCGACACCAGAACTTTCCTGGCCTGACTTTGACCGTACTAACCTAGTACAAATAGGCTTGATACGTCACCGCTAACCGGGCAACATAACCGCCTAGAAACTGGAGCAGAAAGAAACCTAGGATCGGAGAAAAGTCAATGCCACCCAAGGGCGGAATGACCGATCGGAAAAGATTGAGATAGGGATCGGTAATCTGGCCCAGTGCAGCAAACGGCTGGTCCATCCAATTGATATTGGGGAACCAACTCAGCAAAACCCGGATTGTAAGGAGCACAAGGTAGAACGAAATAAACTGGCTTAAGACTCTTGCCACCAAAGCTATCTCTGTCATGTCTAAAGATTAGTCCCCACGTAAACACAATTTTCAAACCATGTTTCAGTGTAACAGATTCGTCGGAATCTGTGCATACTCCCCTAGACTGGGACTAAAAACCTGGTGGCTCCAGAAGGCTCACCCCTGACCAAGGGCCACTATGGACATCAGCCCTAGTAATCCTGCAACCCTTGGTCCCCGTTGGTAGCAGCGGCAGTATGTTCGTTCACCGTGTTCAGTTGTTGCCGAACGTCATCAATGGCATCGTTCAGTTGGGCAATTTTGTCTTCAAGGCTGCGGCGCGATACTTCCATACTGCGTTCTGCGGATAATCGCTTGTCTTCCCGTGTCCGCTCGCCCGTATCGTCCGTGTCGATCTCATCCTCTTCTGTGGGCAGTCGCGACGAGACCAGCACACCTGCAATTCCCCCCACAACCCCACCCAGTAAGGTGCCCAGCAAAAAACCACCTAAGAAATTGTTTTGTTGGCTCATGTTTCCATTCTCCCTTGCCATAGTTTGTCGTAACCCTGCCCTGGATCAGAGATACATCCATGCTCTTATCCAGACTAGGCCCCTAAAAATCAGTGCCAAAGGTGCGATCGCCCGCATCCCCTAATCCCGGCACAATGAAGCCATTTTCATCTAGCCCTTCATCAATCGTTGCTGTATAAATTTTAACAGTAGGATAGGTTTCCCCTAATCTTTTGAGCGCTGGCGGTGCCGCCACAATTGAGATAATTCTGACTAAGGCGGGATCAACCCCTCGGCTGGTGACTTCATCCATCACCGTCATAATTGAACCACCTGTGGCCAACATTGGCTCACTGATGACAACCTGGGTTCCTGGGGCAAATCGATCGGGCAGTTTATTGAGGTAACAACTGGCCTCCAAGGTTTCCTCATTTCGGACCAGACCCAGATGGTAAGTGCTAGATATGGGCAATGAGGCTTGAATGCCTTCCATCAAAGCCAAACCCGCCCGCAACACCGGAATCACCGCAATGGGCACATCCGGATTCACAAAAACCGCAGGGGATGTCGCTAAGGGAGTTTGGACCACCGTTTCCAGGGTGGGCAACCATTCCCGAACCGCTTCGTAGGTTAACCAACGGCCCAGTTCAGTCATGGCACTGCGAAACAAGGCGGAGGGGGTATCTTTATCACGGGCAACCCCTAGCCAATGCTTAATTAAAGGATGGGGCGGAACATATACACGGAGTTGAGAAACCATGAAGCTTTAGATAGAAATAGAGGAAATAGTGAGAGCGTGCATGGGCTGGTGTAAAAACCAACCTGCTTCAAGTTTGATATATCATACTTCGTTAGCAGAACCAACGCCTATGGTTTCCATCGCCACCTCTGAATTCAGTTCTAGCCTCGATTCACAGTCATCCTGAATTCATTTCTATGCCATATCTATGTCATATTTCTCCCACGTCATATAATGTCTATGAGTCCAGCTAGGCTTGCCCCAGCATGGAGCAGTTCAAACCTAGAGCTTGTTCCATGGCAGTGAGTCTGCTTGGTCCATACGTTATTTATTTGAGTTGCCCATTCCCATGACTACTGAATCCTCAGAATCGACTCCGGTTGAATCTAGTGCTCTTGAATCTGGTGCTACTAATGGTGCTGCTGCTAATGATGGAGTTGATTCAACGGCTACTGCCACTAGTGCGGACCCAGATGCCTCTGGTGCGATCGCACCGGAGGCCGAAGAAACTGAAATTACCGATCCCAAATTGATGGATCGGTATGAGTGTCGTGCCTGTGGTTATATTTATGAGCCAATGAAAGGGGACGATAATAGCGGCATTGATGCGGGCGTACCATTCAAGGACATTTACGATAGCTGGAAGTGTCCCGTGTGTACCGCGCCAAAGCGACAGTTTAGTAATATTGGTCCGGCAGGTAATCCATCCGGGTTTAAAGAAAACCTCGGCTATGGGCTTGGTGTCAATGTTCTTACACCCGGTCAGAAGAATATTCTGATCTTTGGCAGTTTGTTGCTAGGCTTCCTATTTTTCATGAGCCTTTATGGCTTGCGCTAATTTATTGACATCATCATTTAGAAGATCCATGCAATTGATATTAAAGTCTTTACAAAAAATTGCCATCCTGTCTCTGGTGGTTCTGTTTTGTAGCGGATGTACCGGAGCGTTTCTTCCGTCCCTTTCCTCTAGTCCTTGGGAAAAGGTGGAACTCCCCACAGAAAGTACCATGTTGGACATCACTTTTATGGAGGATGACAATTCCCATGGCTGGTTAGTGGGGAAACAGTCCACAGTTTTGGAAACAACCGATGGGGGAGCAACGTGGCAGTCCCGTGAGTTGGACACAGGGGATGGGCGATCCTACAACTTTACGTCCATCAGCTTCGTGGGCCAAGAGGGCTGGATTGTGGGCGATCCGACCATCATGCTCCATACCGTCGATGGTGGGCAAACTTGGTCCTCCATTGTGCTCAGTGCCCAATTGCCAGGAACGACCCAAACCATTGTTGCCCTTGGCCCCAATGCAGCGGAGTTGACCACGAATGTTGGGGCGATTTACCGCACAGAAGATGGGGGTCAGAACTGGAAGGCAATGGTTGAAGAAGCCGTTGGCTTTTTCCGCACCATTTCCCGTTCCGATGATGGCCGATATGTTACGGTGTCGTCCCGTGGTAATTTCTACTCCACCTGGGAACCGGGGCAGGCCGCTTGGACCCAGCACAATCGTAATAGTTCCCGGCGTTTACAAAAGATGGGCTTTACCCAGGATGGGCGGCTCTGGTTGTTGGCCCGGGGCGGCAGCTTACAGCTCGCCAACTCCAATGATACGGAAGATTGGGGGGAGGCCATTAATCCCGAATTTGCGACTAGTTGGGGATTTTTAGATTTGGCCTATCGGACCCCCGATGAGATTTGGGTGGCGGGTGGTAGTGGTACCTTGCTCCGCAGTATCGATGGTGGGCAAACTTGGGAAAAGGATGAGACCGTGGCCGATGCTCCCAACTTGTATGAAATCGAGTTTTTTGCTCCTGATCGGGGCTTTATTCTAGAGCAGGGCAATACGATGTTACGGTATGTCGGCTCAACAACCGATGGGGCTGAGGGTACAGTTTAGGGTCACAGGGCCAATGGCGGATTAATTGAAGCCGTTTCAAGAAACACTCTAGAGAGTTTGAAGCTCCTAGGGTGTTTTTTGATGGGGATTAGGGCAGGGCTTTGAGGGCGGCGATCGCGTGTAATCGCACCCGTTCATCTGTGTCTTGGGTCAGTTGGGTGAGGGCCGCTTTCGCCTCAGGCTGGCCCAATTGTCCCAAACTGGTGGCGATCGCCTGACGCAGCATCGCGGACTGTTGAGTCAAGCTATGGTGGGTGAGGATATCCAAGAGCAACTCAGTGGCTTGGCGGTGCAGCGAACCCGCCTCAACCCGACCCACCATGACCGCAATCTCCTGGTAAATTTCGGCTTTGGCCGTATGGGTCTGGAGATAATGGCCGAGGTGCTGTAAGCCATCGGGGGTATTGGTCCAAATTAGGGCACGCACAATTTCTAACTTCAGGGCAGCGGGAAATTGGCTATCGTTCAAGGCGGGGGCTAGCACCGCCGCCACCGCCGCCGTTTGCAAGCGACTGAGGGCGATCGCCGCCTGTCGAGCCACTGCCGCATCCGTATCCCATAGGCGAGGTTGCAGAGCCGAGATAAACGCCGCCTGATCCAGCCTGTGAGCCTGCATCCCCAACCCCATCACCGCCGCTTGACGCACACTAGCCACCTGATCCTGGGTACCATGGAGCAGACAATCGGTAATTTCCGCATGGTGGCAATGGCTCAGGGCCTCCAACACCGTTGCCCGCACCGCCGCATCTGGCTCCTGAAGCATAACCATTAAGGTTTGGCGTAACTCATCCGCCGGATCTTTGACAAAAATATGGGCCAAGGCTTGAGCCGCCACTGCTTTAGTGGCATTATGACCCAGCAATTTAACCAGGGGATCAATCGCCTCCCGCCCCTGTTCCGCCAGGGCCATAATTGCGGCAGTGACAACATCTTCACTAGGGGACGTTTGCAACACTTGCACCAATGCGGCTACAGCATCGGGGTGCGGGATATTCCCTAAAATGCGGGCAATAAACCAGAGCAAATCCCAGTCGGTCTCG
Source organism: Leptolyngbyaceae cyanobacterium (assembly GCA_035284985.1). Classification (GTDB taxonomy): domain Bacteria; phylum Cyanobacteriota; class Cyanobacteriia; order CAKZMO01; family CAKZMO01; genus JAAHGY01. The sequence goes on along the minus strand of JAYKIC010000562.1, from coordinate 8,690 downwards.
TCCTCGCTGGGGTGATCGGGGTCAAATTCATGCAGGGCAGAAATCAGGGGGGCGATCGCCCCGTGGCCAAACTTGGAAATAAGGGGCACCAAAGTCCAGCGGGTTTCAAAATCCGCCAACACCAGCGATTGCACCGCCAGCCGAACAAACTGCTCCCGTTGCGATCCCTGATGCTTCTGGACCAAGAACTCCCGAACACATTGGATCAACGTGTTCCAATCGTCACAGTCAAACGCAGCGCGGGCAGAGACCAGTAATGAGTCAGACATCAACCACTATAACCAGGGAAAACCGTTAACCGTTATCCCCTCCAATTTACTTGAATTTGGCAAAAATGAACGGGGCAACTCTCCAACAGTCGTAAGGAACCGTTTATATTTCAGCTACGTCATTGACTCCATAACCACGTTGCGCCCCTCCAACGTCCCGACCCCTAGCCCCCCAATCTATTTTTTAGAATTTCATACGGATCAGTTCCACAACTGTCCGTAGGGTCTGTGTATATTCCAGCGTCAATGCTGCCAAGGGCGGGAACCGGGGTTGGACAAAAACAGGATTGGATAGGGATCGCCCAACATTTGTATTGGAGAGCAATCTAGCAACGCAAAATACCCAATCAACTCTGGTGCCGAATCTACCAAACCATTCCGCAAACTTGTCCCAACCATGCATAAAAGTGCCCCCCATATTTTAAGCTTTGTATCCTTTAGGAAGAAATGACATTTCTGAATTAAATTGGGTACCATCACTAGGAGTTCAATAGCAAATCTAAGGAGTTAACCCCTAACTCACCCATGATGCGTTAAACAACAACTCCATTTATGGTCAGGTATAGCATGGGGTGCTACAATTCCGTCACTAGATGTCAAGCGTTTCAGAGCGCCTGACAATTTAGAGCGTGAGATATTGTGGTACATCGATGGCCAGATCGTAATCAGATATTGAATTGTCATATTAATGAAGATAGGCAAGATCTGTGGTTAGTACTCTCAAAAACTTATTTTCCAAAAAGGCAAAAGGGATTGGTGTAGAGCTAACCCCCGAAAAGATCAACGTGGCAGAACTGAAACGCAAGGGCCAAACCTTCCAGGTTGCCCAACTCGTCTCCATGGAAATGCCAGAAGGATTTTATCAAGAAGGCCAAATTATCGATCCCCCTGGGATGGCAGAAGCGCTACAGTCGCTTTTGGCCGAAAACAACATTAAGGCCAAGATGGCCGCAACGGCCATTCCCGGTGGGCGGGATACCGTGACCCGGATTATTCCCGTCCCGGCTGAGTTGGATGATCGGGAACTGCGGGAAATGGTCCTCAACCAAGAGGCTGGCCTATACTTACCGTTCCCCAGGGAAGAGGCCGATGTGGATTACCAAAAACTCGGCTTTTTCATGGATGAGGACGGCATTGAGAAAGTCCAAGTGTTACTAGTTGCTACCCGCAAGGAAGTCACCGATACATATATTGACACCTTCAAACAAGCTGGACTGGGCATTGATGTCCTTGAAATCACGAGCTTTTCCCTGATTCGCACCATCCGCGAACAGTTGCGTAACTTCACCCCTCAGGAAGCGGCAGCCATCGTGGACATTGAGTTTGAAAGTACGGAAATTTCCATCGTGGTGGATGGGGTGCCCCAATTTTCCCGGACCGTACCTATTGGGACGTTCCAAATTCAGTCCGCCCTCAGTCGGGCGATGAACTTACCCCCCTCCCGGAATACGGAATTGCTCCAGGGCATGACCATTCCGGTGGCACGGATGGACAGTGTCGGCGTGCCCCAGATGGGGGGAACAAATCCGGGGACAGCGGCGATGTTAAGGGTGCTAGGGGAGTTATCCGATGAACTCCGACGATCCATCGATTTTTACCTGAACCAAGGGGAAGATCTAGAGGTGGCTCAATTAATGTTAGCTGGGCCAGGGGCCGCCATCGGCCAACTGGATGAGTTTTTCTCCCAACGGCTCAGTCTACCCGCCAGCCAGATTGACCCGATTGAATCGTTAGACCTAGAGGTTTCTGAGGAGATCCCTGAAATTCAACGCCCTGGTTTAGGGGTAGTCATTGGTTTGGGGTTAAGGGAGGCATGGTGATATGTACAGTTTAGACATTAACTTTCTCAATGATCGGGAAGAACGGCCCGTTGGTGTTGAATCTGGCCGTGCTGGTGGGGCGGCTGGGGGCCAGGTTAACTGGACTCCGGCAGTTTTAGGTGCCGTGATTGGGCTAGTCCCTGCCTTTGGGGTCTTGGGCTACTGGTTTATTACTAATCAAAGTATTGCCCAACTTCAGACCGAGAAGACTCGGCTGGAGGGGGAAATTGCACAGCAGGGCGAGGTCCAAGCTCAGGTGGCAGCAGCGCAGGCACGGGCGGATGCGGCTGAGGCGGATGTCAAGGCGTTGGTGACAGTGTTTGATCAGATCAAGCCATGGTCGGCCATGATGTTCAATATTCGGGAAACGATTCCCAGTGGGGTGCAGGTTACAAATGTCCAACAGTCTGAAGTGGTGGATGAAGCTGGCTTGACTCGCCAAAATATTGAGCTAAGGGGGGTAGCCCTTACGTTTGACGACGTGAACGATTTTGTTCTGGTCCTACGGCGATCGCCCTTCCTCAACGGAGAGGAGACCAATCTGGCATCGGCTCGTTTAATCGATAATCCAGAGGTCATTACCTTGCCGGAAGATACCCCCTCTGGCATTGAAATTCGTCAACCCAAGGTGGTGGAGTATACCATTAATGCAGCATTGAGCGATCGCCCCGCTTCAGAATTATTTGACGAACTAGAAAGCACCCTAGCCGTTGGGTTAACCGAACGGATTCGTACCTTACAAGACAAAGGAGCCTTCTAATGAGTAATGCAGATTTTATGGCCGTTGATGACCAATTTGTTGAAGAGGAACCGGAATTTCCGGTAGTCTTTGGCATTGCAATGAGTCCCATGACCGTTGGGGTGCTATTAGGACTAGTGGGGTTGGGCGCAGCGGTATTCGCCTATCTCCAATTGCTCAGTCCTAAACTGACTGAAGAATCGGGGTTAAGGGGAGAAGTTGCAAACCTAGAAGGGCAAATTCAAGACCCCGCCGAAGCTGAGAGGCTGATTGCCGAAGCCAATACCAGGGCGCAAGAGGCGGAACAATTGCAAGCGGATGTGTTGGCGCTATTTGCCGATGAGACAACCCTGGAAACGCTTCTGTTAGATATCAATCGATTGGTGGAATCCGCCAACCTAGGGGTATCAGAAGCCGCCGAGGATCGTTTAGCGGTCTTATCCCGGTTTGATGTGAACCCAGAAGCATCCGGGTTAATTGACGATGGCTCCCTAGGGGAGGCCGTCAACGGTCGCTTGAATCGGTTGGTGTACACCCTGGAAATGGAGGGCAGCTATGCCCAAACCCAGTCAATTTTGCGGGGCATTGAGCGGCTACAGCCCCTATTAGTCGTGAATGACTTTACTACGGAACTCCAACCTGTGGAGCGGTTATTGACCGTGGATACCCAGGGCAATGTGGTGCAAGTGGAGTCTACTCCCCCTCGCCTCAAAACCACATTCCAGTTGGATGCCCTGGCCCCCGCAGAAATCCCACCCCCTGCCCCTGAGGGTGCAGTTCCCGCTGAGGGTGCAGTTCCCGCTGAGGGTGCAGCTCCCGCTGAGGGTGCAGCTCCCGCTGAGGGTGCAGCTCCCGCTGAGGGTGCGGCTCCCGCTGAGGGTGCAGCTCCCGCTGAGGGTGCATAGATTTGAACAGGTAAGGGTCTCCTGGGGGATTGGGGCAGGGGGGCGATCGCCCAACCCATTAAACACTATAAGACCGATATAAGACCGACATAAATTGACTAGACATTAATTTGACTGACATTTGATTTCTTTAAGCGTGAATTAGTCTGTATAAGGAGGAGCGGAACGTGAAACATAGTCTTGGGTTGGCTGGCGGGTTGGTGGGCAGTGCGCTGGGCGTACTAGTAGCCCCAACGGCATGGGCGCAGATGGTAGAAATTAGGGCGGTAGAGGTCAATCCCCGGAATGGTGGGATTGAAGTGATTCTACAAACTAGCGATGGCGATCGCCCCCAAATTTTCACCGTGAGCCGGGGCAACAGCCTCGTAGCGGATGTGATTAACACCCAACTCCAATTGCCCAATGGCAACGGCTTTTTTCAAAATAATCCCGCTCCTGGCATTACAGCGATTTCTGTATCCCAGCTAGATTCCAACAGCGTCCGGGTACAGGTAGACGGGGACGGCATTATTCCCACCGGGCAAGTCAGCCAAGACAATGGCGAAGTGGTATTCACCTTCAGCACCACAGACACCACAACGGCCATGCCCCCCACAGAAGTAGAGGTGGAAGTCCCTCCCGCCAGTGTGCCCACTCCCTCCGAACCCGTAGCCCAAACACCGGGCACTACTGAGCCGTTATTTGAGCCGCAAATTGAGATTGATGGCTTTGAGGCACGGCGGGAACGGCTGTCCAATGCGGCTCCGACCCCATTGCCGAGGGCGATCGCTCCCCCCGTGGGCGACATTGCCGTATCCACCCTCGACCCCTCCCCCAGCACCCTAATTTTGGGCACCTCCGAAGTGATTCCCCGCCTGGTCTTGCGGGATGCCCCGGTGCGGGAAGTTTTATCCCTTCTAGCACGGGCAGCAGGCTTGAACCTTGCTTATGTGGATGGAGCAGGAGCCGAACGCGGTGGCGCTGACAATAGCGAAGAAACCGTAGGTGGCGGTGGTGCCGATGACGTGACGGTTTCTCTAGATATCGAAAATGAGCCGATCCAAGATGTCTTCAACTACGTGATTCGGATTTCAGGTGTAGAAGCCAGCCGCTTTGGCCGAACTATTTTTGTTTCTCCACGACTCCCTGATGCAGCAAGAAATACCGTTGTTCGGACACTTCGCCTCAATCAAGTAGAAGCAGAGGTCGCGGCTACCTACCTTGCGACCTTGGGCGCAGAAGCCCAGATATTCTTTAATCCAATAACCCAAAACTTTGATGATGAAGGTAATCTTCAATCTGAGACAGAGACAGTACCTACAATCGAGACAGTAGAACTAAGGGACGCTGGAGACAGTCCGAGCATTTTGAAAGGATTGGGTACTACGATTGACGATCGGCTCAACTCCATAACCATATATGGAACCCCTCGAACTGTGCAGTTAGCCATGCAGATATTGACTCAACTTGATGCTCGTCAGCGTCAGGTTGCGGTCAACGTTAAAATTGTAGACGTGGATCTTTTGGCTACCGAGAACTTTGGCACCAGCTTCTCCTTCGCCCTCGACAACGAAAACATTTACTTTAATAACGATGGTGGCAATGCCAGCTTAATTTACGGCGGTCTCCGTCCCCCCAGCAACGCCGAGGTGGGGTCTAGCCTCACCAGCCCCCCCACCATTGCCACGCCCTATCCCGATGGAGCCGAAGTTGCCCCCTTCTTTGATAATCCGGCGGGCAATGAACCCCAGTTCCCCAATGGCCCCAACGACACGTTTGGCTTTGGCAATAGCTTTGCCCGCCCCAACTTTGGTACCTTTGATCGTCCCTTCCAACCCGGTATCAGTGATATTGATGTGGATGATGAAGGGGGGGTAGAATTTGAGTTTTCAATGCCCGGTCTTTACCAATTCCCCTCTCGCTTCCTCGCAGCCTTAGAAGCCCAAGTGGTGAATAACAATGCCAAGATTCTCACCGATCCCACTTTAATTGTGCAGGAAGGCCAAGTAGCAAGTGTTCAGTTAATTCAACAAGTAGTGACAAATATCACCGTTAACCGAGATGTCACGGCTGGAGGGGTTTCCGAATCAATTGACCGCGAACTGGGAACTGCGGGGTTGATTCTGAACATAGTTTTGGATCGGATTGACGATAATGGCTTTGTCACGATGCAGATTAACCCAACGGTCTCATCTCCTACATCCACTTTCGACACAGGGGATGGTGAAATTACCTTGCTGTCTGTCCGAAATCTTCAGTCAGGGCAAGTGCGGTTGCGAGATGGACAAACCTTGGTACTGTCCGGCATCATTAGTGAGACCGATCGGGTCAATGTGAGCAAAGTTCCTATTCTGGGTGATTTGCCGATTATTGGTTCCCTGTTCCGTCGCACCAGCCGTAACAATAGCCGGACTGAAGTAGTGGTATTAGTCACCCCTGAGATTTTGGATGATTCCGACTACTCCGACTTTGGCTATGGCTACGTGCCCCAAATCGAAACCCAGCAATTCTACCAGCGGTAGAGCAACGACCAGGGAGTTGTATCGATCCCCCGGACCATCCGCAGGCAACGATTCAACTCTCCTTTGAGCCACTCATTCCCATGACGTAAGTTCCCATAGATTCAACAATTCAGTCTTCCTAGATAGCCAGACTCCATTACAGAGTTGGTCAGATTACTGCTGGTGGGTTTTGGCGCGTTCTCACGAAGACTATCACTGTTAAACGGGATGCTCTAGTTTTGCGATCGCTTGTAGTTCACCCCCATTAACCTAATGGCTACCCTAATCTCCTCCGAGTTTTTAATTAACAGCACCATCGACTATCTCGAAATCCAACCCCAAGTGGCGATCGATGCCCAAGGGAATGCGGTCATCGTCTGGGCTGGGGAAAACCTAACCGATTTTTCAGAACAGAGCATCTTTTTCCGGCGTTTTAACGTCACTCCCGACGACATCGATAATGAAGATATCGTCGTCAAAACCACCACTGTCAACGATCGCCTCACGGACCCAACCGTGGCCATGGCCGATGATGGCCGTTTCGTCGTCGTTTGGGCCGATGATAGCGATGTGGGCGATGGCGCAGAACTGCGAATTGCCGCCCAACTCTATGATGCCGAAGGGGATGCCAATGGCACAGAATTTAGCATTACCACCGATCTCACCAGTATCAATACGAGTCCCGATGTGGCCATCAACCGCACCACTGGGGATTTTGTCGTCACCTGGCTGGAAGTGAATGAAAACAGTGGCGATCGCAGTCTCCTAGCCCGACGCTTTGACAACACAGGGGAAGCCCTAGACGACGAGGATATTGTCGTAGAAACCGTTGAGGTCGATGACTTTACGGCTGGCGAAACCATCGATGATCCGGCGATCGCCATGGACGCATCCGGCAACTACATCATCACCTGGGTGCAAGACCTCAACAACGACGATGACAACACCCTTGATATCTACGCCCGGTTGTACGACTCTAACAGCAACCCACTCACCAATGCCTTCCTTGTCAATAGCGAACAGGATCAAAGTCAATTCAGACCCGATATTGCCACTGACTCCGAAGGGAATTTCACGATCGTGTGGGAAAGTTTGGCAATCGATACCATCAACCTTGACCGCAACCCTGGTATTTTTGCACGACGCTTTAGCAGCTCTGGCTCCGCCCTGAGCGGAGAGTTCACCGTTAGCGCCCCCGACATTGGCGATCGCACCGATTTCGATCCCGCCATTAGTATGGATAGTTCCGGTAACACCCTGATTACATGGACCAGCCTTGAAATAGACGGAACCACGGGTCTAGATATTTTTGCCCAACAGTACGATACGGCTGGGATCGCAGTTGACTCCGTACCCTTCCAGATCAATATCGATGAACAAGAAGCCGGGAACCAACTGGATTCTGCGGTAGCCGTTGACCCAGACGGGAATGCTCTGGTGGTATTTCGGGGTGATTTGCAAGACAGCGACGCGATCCTCGGCGACCAAGATCTATTCGGTCAGCGGGTTGATCTCGCAGGTGCCATTGTCACCCCCCCTACCGATGGCGGCACTGATACCCCCACGGACGGAGTGGATGGTGCCGATCAGCTAGGGACGCAAGGCCCAGACCGACTGGAAGGCGATGGGGACGACAATACCCTCAATGGCTTCGGCGGCAACGACATCATCGACGGACGCGGCGGCAATGATACCATCCTGGGCGGTACAGGTAGTGATCAAATCTCCGGGGCCACGGGGGATGACACGATCTTTGGCAATGGCGGTGGCGATGACATTTCCGGCAAAAACGGCGGTGATATCATCCTCGGCGGCGGCGGCAAGGACCAGATTAACGGTGGCGGCGGGGTCGATGAAATTGACGGTGAAGCAGGTAATGATATCATTCGGGGCGGCAAGGACGGTGATTTTATCCGAGCGGGGAATGGGCGCGATCGCATCATCGGCGGCAAAGGCGACGATCGCCTCAATGGTGGAGCAGGTAACGACGTGCTAACGGGCAGTGCCGGAGTCAACATTCTCAATGGCAGCACAGGTCGAAACCGATTGCGGGGCAGCAGAAACGGTGCTGACACCTTTGTAGTGTTAGAAAACAACGGCTTTGCCATCATTGAAAACTTCATCCAAGGTCAAGATCGGCTAGGCTTTGCCAGCTTCGGTCTTGCCTTCAATGCCGATTACGACTACACCGGATCGGGCACCATGATTAGCATCAATGATCAGGAGGTTGCCTTTATCCGAAACTTTGACCTCAGCGTTAACTACACCATACGAGGAGTGTTAACGGTGGTGACACTGGCGGAAGTCAACGCGGTCACCGATCCCACCAACTAAGGGTGGGTCTGATCATTCAGATCATTAAGACCAGCTTCAGCTTTCTAGTCGGGGATTCCCTTGGTTAAGACATTTTTGCGGGGGCGAGGAGCGTCCGTATAGGTTTAGCCTCCCCCCCATTCCCTTCCCCCCAAAATAGCGAC
>JAYKIC010000561.1:0-4498 GCA_035284985.1 Leptolyngbyaceae cyanobacterium | reverse complement strand
CCCTAAATCCCTTCTCCCAAAAGGGGAGAAGGGACTTCAAACCAGGTTCTTGGGTCGAAAGCCCCTCTCCCGCTCTGGGAGAGGGGTTGGGGTGAGGGCTGTTTGAGTTTTGTCAGTCAATCAGGATAATGCGTCTACCCTTACTCCCCATCACCTGCGTTATCGGCTAGAGCGCAGGTCGGGAAAGACATCTACCATATGGTCAAAAGTGTTCGACTCAAATAGCAGCATTTTGGGATTATCAATGATCAGTTTTTGCTGCACTTTGCTCGAATTGTTATCAGTTAAAATTTTACGACCCTTATTTGAGAGATAGTGAATGATTGCTTCGGGTGCAGAATCATTCATCCCATTAGACCTGTCCGAAAATTGGGGTGGAGTACCCGCGTAGCGGGTACTCCACCCCAATTTTCGGACGACTCTATTAATCTTGTGAGAAGTCTTTCGTTTATACCTGTTATCTGAGATGGGTAAAGAGCTTACCTAAAAGATAGCATTGCGATATTGAGCATCATTCAGCACAACTATTTGGCAAGCATATTTGCACTCAAGGGCGAGGTTTCATCGGCTACCCCATCCTTAATTTGCCATTTCCTCAGTCTATTACCATATCTTTTTTAAAGAGACAAATAAAATAAGTCGCGGAAATATTTAGTTCTTGTATACTTTTCCTTCCTCACTATTTTTCCTGCCAGATCAAGTGTTTTTTGTAAAAGTATATAGATTCAAATAATTCTTTTCTATCACGCTGAGATTTATTTCGGTTACAAGTTTCTATCCCTGTTGAGGCGATCGCATCTAATCCAGTTGCAACTTACTACTGTTGCCTATTTTTAGTACTTTTACCAATGCTAGTACCATGGCTTCACGTTTCATTTTATCAACCCTAAACCTCTTACAGGCTAGCTATAACACTCTCACTGCAATTCTTAAGCGAATCGTTGTCCGATGTCTTCGCCTTCTCTTTTCATTGCGGGGGCGCTCCCCCTCCGGGAATACTAATTCATGGCCTCACCCCTCTGCAATGGCTGGATTCGTACTGCCTACAACCGTCTTATTATTGTTAGTCGTTTCCCTCGCAGTTAGTACAATAACCCTGCGGAGCTATAGCCGCAGCCAGACAGTGATAGGGGAGCGATCGGAACAAGTGATTTATAATTTGGCCACTCCAGCCCTTGATCGAGCCAAGGCCAAACTAGAATATTTATTTCAACGAGATAGTCGCTTCCCTAGTGGACTTCCAGGGGAAGGAATTCTCTCTGACCTACTAGAAAAAGGAGTAGATATTCTGGCGGATGTTGAAGATGCTTATACCTTCCCTGATGAAGTTCGGATTGATCTAAATGAAGATAATCAATTAGATTCTGGATGGAAGTATCGAGTTGATATTAATGGAGATGGAACTGAGGATGGAACAGTCGCTTATTCCATTATCTTGGGAACTCCAACTAATCCAGATGATATGATTGATTCCTCTGATGCGGCTATTCAACAACGGGCCAATGCCTTACAAGTCCGCCATGCCCCGTTGAGTGGAGCGGCAAGTTTAGCAAATGCCTGTCAGTTAGAAGGGGGCAATGAAAATGGGATTCCCATTGAACAAGGATGGTTCCAAGATCCAATGCACTCAGCTATCCTGCGGAAGAACTTTCAGGTGGATGTTTATGTATTACCTGATAATAGAAATGCCGCGATATCAACGCTGGAATTTCATCAAGACCGACAAATGACCCGTGGGAATAAATGGGCGGCTTGGTTCCGCAATGATCTAGAAATTTTTCCCGGTCCATTATTTAATTGGAATGGGGCCATGCACACCGAAGGCAATCTTGTCGTCGGGCTTGAACAATTCAATGGCTATCTTATTAGCTCTCCATTCTCCTGTTTATATAGTCGGGATGCGGCTGAGATAACGGTGGCCAATGTGATGGAAAATCCTGAGGAAGATATTCCGGCGTTCCAAGGTCAATTTATTAGTGGCAGGGTGAATTCAAATTCCTTTGGTAACACTAGCAGCGATAAATCTCACTTTCATTTATTTGATACCCAACCTGTGACGGATGGTGAGGATACCCTCCTGGATTTGGATCATGATTCCGTGAAGAATAGTGGCCCAAAACCGGGGGACTATGCCCTTGATCCCATCATGTTGATGACTCAGGATGTTTCTGTATCCCGGAATATAACCAATGGTGATCCGGCCCCCCATCGGGATGGGGATTGGAAAGATCTGGCATTTACTGAGTATGGTCGGCTGGTGAATCGTTCCCAAGATCCGCCCTATGTGGATGACTTTTACCGAGCCGACAATCGCTATGGTCCCAAACCTCGCTATCAGGGGAAACAAATTCCAGGCACGATTGGGGAACCCATTACGGGCGATCGCCTAGCGGCTGTTACCCTCGACGATATCACCCTCACCCGCAACGACACCGACGATATTATTGGCCTCGATTCCTATGGCTTAGACGGTTACTGGGAACGACGGGCGAGAGCAGAAGGATTGCGTCTAGTGGCCAGTCAACGGTTGGAACTAGGCAATACCTTTGGTTGGGTTGAAAACCAAGATCCCCTATATCCGCCGAATAAATGTCCGAGCGATCGCTGTCACGAAACCCTACAACGTCGGACCCTCCGTGATAATCTTGCCGCTGTCCAATCCCTCGCCATTTACCACCAAGGCAATAAATCAACCGATCAGGGAGAATTTCCCATCGCGTGTTACGCCCTCACGGCCCATCCTGGCACCGCCCAAACCATTAAAACTAGTCGCACCTTTGCCAATAGTCGATTTGGCAGTGGCGTTGACATTGATTTTCTCCACGGTCAAGGAGTAAATGGTTGGGAATTTGCCCCACCCACTCCCTCTGCGGCTGATTTTGCCAAGGCGATCGCCCCCACTCAACCACTGGGTCGCGCCCTACGAAATCTGGCCTATTTTGCCGGAGATCCCAAAGGCGGTTCCCCTTCCTTTCCGCCCTTCCAGGATGATGCGGTCCATCCCTATTCCTACCTGAATATGTGGGGCGATTTCTCCATGCTGCGGCGAGTCCTGTCCATGCTAGACAAAAAATCCTACAACCAGGGCAACCCCTACGGCGATATCAGTTCCCCCGACACGGCACCAACCACCACGATTACCTACGAGGATTTGAGTCCGGCTGACCAAGCGACCCTGCACAGTGCCGCTTGCACCCTGGGAATGTTGGCCTACAACATGAATCTGTCTATAGCGGAAGCGGAAGCCGCCGTAACCAATGCCAAGGGCTTTTTAACCAGCAGCGGTCAGAAACTGGCCCAATTGCTAGACGGAACCCCCAACAATGGCGATATTAACGACATTTATCTCAGTCAAAAATTCCCTGGTGGTGATACCAACCCCTACTACGACAATACCTATAGCAAAGCCCAGGATGCCTATGATGCCTGGGTTGATCCGGACCCCAACACCGTTATTCCTGATTTGGAAAAACCCGGACAATATATCTGCAAACCGGGTGATGATAACGCAGGATTTGACTATGACTGTGACATTGGGGAATATGCCAGTCAGTTTTCCTTAGATCAGTTCATTGCGGCATTTCGACTGGGACTTCCTGCTGGGCAACAAAGTAAAGCCCAAGAGTTAGTCGATCTCACTACAGCCCTAGTCAGTGGCTATCAGGTGTTGCGCGATCGCGCCATGGGATTCCGCCTAGGCAACCTGCCCAACCTGCTCGATGGCAGCGATGGCATTAAGTGGGATATGACCACGGGCTATACCGGGGCCACTAGTCTACCAGGTGGTGAAAAGCCCTCCTTAAAAACGGGATGTGACCCCAATATGTTCTCTATGCTGGCTGGCGGCGGCAATGGTGCATCTGATCGGGATGCTATTGTTCTTTCAGTAATGGTCTGTGGTCAGCAACTCGACATCAAATACCCATCCCTCTACTACTTATTCCCCATTTATGCCCACAACCACCTTGGAACCCAGCCCAAAGCCGCAGAGTGGAGCGGTGGTAATGTGACGGAAGTGAGTTGGGATGATCAACCGCTTACCGATGAATACGTTGCAGATGAATACATCTTTAATCCCAACCCTAGTCAAAATGGGGTGAATGATCAGTACGTCTACTCAGTGCTGGAGGATAACAATACCGATGGCATTGAAAATGGCACCGATAATGGGTTGACGGAAATTGCGATTCAGCCGCGATCGCTCAACCTGAGTAATTGGATCACCCCCACCGCCACTAACGGTAGCAACCTGATCTACGACAGTTCTGGTAACAAACTAGCCGCCATCCCCTTCCTCGACAAAGGGATCTTCAACGGTCGCGAAATGATGGGCGTGCGAGTCCTTGACTTAGATCTGGCAATCATACGAACCAGCGACAAAAATCTGGGGCCAAATATCGACAACACAGGCACCGATCACTGGTTTCCTGACAGCGGCATTATCTACGCCGCGAGGGAAGATGCCGTCAGGGAAGACAACATTCTGCGACCCCGTGGC
>JAYKIC010000560.1:0-11591 GCA_035284985.1 Leptolyngbyaceae cyanobacterium | reverse complement strand
AAACTACTCCCGATTTAAGCAAGGTGTCTGGTAAGGTTTCTGGCAATCATTTCGATAACGTTACTTCTGGTAACGTCCTATCCATCTCTGCTAGAACACAGCAATTGGTGCAAGTGGCGCAGGCATTTCAGCAAGCGTTACATCGGAAAAAGTTAATTGACTTGAGTGAATTGTATTGGCGATCCCTGGATCGTGTTGCCCATACTCAACCACCTAATGCCAACTGTCTCGCTCCGCAAACGGTCTTGATTTACGGTTATTTCCAACCCCGCTGGGATGAGTTGGCTTGGATTAACGCGATCGCGGCTGATGGCAGTGTGATGGTTTTGCCTGTGGGACCGGATGCCCTGTTTCAACAGGTGCAGGAGGGAATTGACTGGTTAGTGGATCAGGGCTGGAATATCCTGCCCAAAACGTCAGATTTACTCACGGTGGGGGAACGTTTGAGTCAGATTTTTGTGGGTGATTACAAGAGTGATAAGGAGAGGAAGAATGAGAGCGATCGCCCCTGGAATGGCGAGGGAGAGCGAGCGGACACTGCCCTAGTTCACTGCTATGGCACCGTGGAGGCGGAGGTGCGGGGTACCCTGACCCAAGTGAAGGCGTTGCTCCAGAATGGAATTGCGGCGCGGGACATTGCCATCATTGCCCGGAATGAGGTGGCCTACGGTCCCCAACTGATGGATATTGGCTGGGAGTATGGGATGCCAATCCGGGCGCTGTACGATACGCCGATTCTCAGTACCCGCTTGGGGGCATGGCTCAATTTGCTGATGGAGGTGATGGATACGGGCTGGCCGTTTGAAGCCACGGCCAAGTTGCTCAGTCATCCCCTGGGCAGCAATCCCGATGGCAATTTTTGGGCGGTGGTCCGGGGGGAGCATCCGGTGGGATTTGCCCAGTGGCAGGCGATCGCCCACCATCATCTCCAGCTTGATCTGAGCGGTTTGGCCAATGTAAATCGGCAACGCAGGCCGGAAACCTGGGTGGAATGGTGGAATGCGTTGTTCCAAACGTTCGATTTGCGTCAACGCTGTGCCCGCTGGCCCCGCGAAAGTATTGCGTTTAATACCCTGCGCCAGGGAATGGTGGAATTGGCAAAGTCGGAGGAGGGGGCGATCGCCTGGTCCGACTTTCGGCAGGAGTTGCGGGATTTGCTGGCGCTGCTGATGGTTCCGGCCCAACCCGGTCGCGGCGGTGTGGAATTGCACAAACCCACTTCGGTGGCCGGTGCCCGATACCGTCACGTTTTCGTCATCGGCATGGTGGAGGGGGTGCTGCCTGCTGCCATTGACAATGACCCGGTGCTGGACTTTTTTGAGCGGCAATGGCTCCAGTCCTACGGCTTGACCTTGCCCACTGCGGTGGAACTGGCCCGTCGAGAAGCCCTATCCTTCTCCGCTTTACTGCAAACGGCGACGGAAACCATCACCTTTTCCTATGCTCAACTGACAGATCGGCAGGAGCAATTGCCCAGTCCTTATTTGAAGCGGTTGGGGCTGGGAGAAACGGCGTTATCGGTGAAGGCGATCGCCAGTGCGGAAGAATTGCGCCAAGTCGTCCTCCGCCACAATCAGCCGTTGGATGATAAGGTTCTGCCCCATGCCAGCCATGCCTTCATCGTCGAACAGCACCGGGAAAGCCGCGCCGCTCCCGATGAATATGATGGCGTGGTGGGTATTCCCTTTGATTACTCTAACTGGAAATTTAGTGCATCCCAACTGCGAAATTTGGGGCAATGCCCGTTCAAGTGGTTTGCCGACAAGGCACTCAAGTTGGGCCTACCCACGGAAATAGAAGAGGATCTAAGTCCCAGCCAGATTGGTCAGCTTTATCATCAAGTGTTGGAGTTGATTTTAGCGGAAAAACAGCGAAATCCAGAGTTAGATATTACGGGTGCAGGGATTCTAGGGGAGAAATTTGCGATCGCCGAAGCCGATATTATTCCTTCCTCCCTTTCTAGCTGGAATCTGCGGCGGAATGAACATCTGCGTTGTCTGGCCCTGGCCCTTGCCAGCCCCGACTTTTTGCCGGATGGAGCGGTTCCATTGCTGTTGGAAGCGAGTTTTCAGGGGGAATGGCAGGGGTTAGCGGTGAAAGGCAAGGTGGATCGGATTGATCGCACGGGTCAGGGCTTGATCCTGATTGACTACAAAACGGGCAAGAGCCGTCCCCCCGGCATCAAAGACTCCAACGGCACCGCCTCGATTGATATTCAGTTGCCCCTTTACCAGGAAGCGGCTGGTCCCCAACTGTTCCCGGATGAATCGGTGTCCGCTGCCTACTATTACTTCATTCGCGGTGGTGCCAAAATTCCCCTATCCACCAAGGCTCCGCAGCACGAGTTACCCGATGCCATCGCTCGCTGCAAGGCCCATCTGGATCAGGGGCATTATCCGGTGCAACCGGATCGGCAGGAATCTGCCTGCAAATACTGTGATTTTGATGCCCTGTGTCGTCGGGGCGATCGCCTCAGTCGTAAGGAGAATAAGCATGTCACTGACTGAACAACAAGCACAGGCGGCCTATGCTCCCGGCAGCGTTGCGGTCACAGCAGGGGCAGGGACGGGCAAAACCCATATGCTATCGGAGCGCTATCTCTATTTTTTGCAACCTGAACAGGGGGGCAAGGCCAAGGTTAGCTATTCGCCCCTGGAAATCGTGGCGGTGACGTTTACGGAAAAAGCAGCATCGGAATTGCGATCGCGTATCCGGCAAACCATCAGTCAGCAAATGGGCGATCGCCCCGATTTACTGGCGGAACTGGAAGCCGCCCAAATCAGCACATTCCACGCTCTTGCAGCCCGGATTTGTCGAGAACATCCCGATGCCGCCCAGGTTCCTCCTGACTTTGCGGTGCAGGACGACATCGACCGTCCCATCTGGCTAGCGGAAACCTTTGCCGATGCCCTCGAACATTTGCCTCCTCACCTGTATGAAACCGTTCCGTTTTCCCTGATGAAGGAGATTCTATCTACCCTCTTAGCTGATCCGTTAACGGCTACGGCAGCACTAAAACGCGATCGCGCTGCTTGGTTGCCACTGTTGGAGTCTATGGGTCGGCAAGCCCTTAATGATTTGCGCCACAGTGAAGCATGGCAAACGGCAAAAGTTGTGTTGAATGCCCATGCTGCTCCCGGCGATAAACTGGAGGCCCATCGGGAAACCACTTTGGGCGCGATCGCTCAACTGGAGCAAGGCCATGATTTAGCCGCTGCCCTAGACCTGTTATGCGAGTTGAAAATTAATGTGGGCAGTCCGAAAAATTGGGGCGGCAAAGACAACTTGGCGGAGGTGAAGGGGGCGATCGCCTCATTGCGAGATTTAGCCCAGGGTGCCGTGAAAGCAGGACTGATTACCCTCAGTCCCAACGAATTTGACGACGAAACCGAGGCCATGCTGCCCGCCCTCCGCGCCGCCTTCGACTGGACCCAAAATTTTTTGCAAACCGCCAAATATCAGCAACGGCTGCTCGACTTTAACGACCTAGAAGTTCACGCCCTCCAAGCCTTGGATCATCAAGTGGTCCAGGACTATTACGCCCAGCGATGGCGGGTTTTTCTGATTGACGAATTTCAAGACACTAACCCGATTCAAGGGCAATTGCTGGAAAAACTCACCGCCAATGCGATCCTTACTATCGTGGGGGATGGCAAGCAGGCAATTTACGGATTTCGACGGGCAGATGTGCGGGTTTTCCAAAATTGGCAAAATCGGATTCATCCTGATGGTAATCCTGTTGCCCTCAGCCAAAGTTTCCGCACCCACCAATCCCTGATGCAACACATCAACCAGGTATTTCAACCTATACTCAACGACTTGCATCAACCCCTAACGGCCCACCGCAAGGAAGCCCTGCAACCGTTACCCCAAATTCAATACTACGGGGTAACGATAGACCCACGTTATAAGAATGATAGGGCAATGGATACCAGTGTAGATGCCTGTCGGCGGGTAGAAGCCCAGAAAATTGCTGATTTGGTGCAAGGAATGCTGGATGCGCCTATCCCCGTTCACGACAAGCCCAGCGGCACCTTGCGCCCCATTCGCCCCGGTGATATTGCCATTCTCTCCCGCACTTGGGGATCGCTGGATGGCTATGGTAACGCGATCGCCAGTCGTAATATCCCGATTCTACAAGCAGGAGGGGGGAATTTACTGGAAACCCGTGAGGCCAAAGATGCCTGGGCACTGTTGCGTTTTTTGGCTGATCCCACTGACAATTTAGCGTTGGCAGCGGTATTGCGGAGTCCCTTTTTTGCGATCAGCGATCGCACCCTCTACCCGTTCGCCCAATCCCGACCGGAGAAAACCAGTTGGTGGAAACATCTGCAAACCGTTGATGAACCCAGCTTGAGCCGGAGTTATACCATGCTCAAGCAATTGTTAGCCGCCCGTCGCGTCGAACCTCCCACCCGCTTATTGCAACTGGGCGATCGCCTCACGGGGTACACCGCCATCCTGGCCAACCTTCCCGGTGCCGATCGGCGGCTGGCAGACTGGAGCGGCTTTCTGGCCCTAGTGCGATCGCTGGAAACGGACAGCTTTGACGGCTTGGCCGTGGTGCGACGGCTGAAACGGCTACAAGCGGCAGCGGTGAACATTTCCCGTCCGGTCCTGGTGGGGGGCGGTGCGGTCAGTCTCATGACCATCCACGCCGCCAAGGGGTTGGAGTGGCCTGTGGTGATTGTGCCCGATTTGTCCCGTGTCCCCGCGCACGATACGCCCCCAGTTCGCTTTGATCCTGAGTTGGGGCTGGCCCTCAAGCTAGAAGATGACGAGGGAGAACGGCAAAAATCGGCCTTCTACACCTTGCTGGAGCAACGCCAAAAAATCAACGATGAAGAAGAGGCCAAGCGGGTGCTGTATGTAGCCTTGACACGGGCACGCGATCGCCTCATCCTCACGTCCCCCGCCCTCACTGGCGGCAGTCTCAAGCTGTTGCAACCAGGACTGGATGCGGCGGAAATTACCCCTGAAGCCGTACCTTTCACCCCAGACTTGGCAGAGCCTGTATCCCCCGCATCACCGCCCTTGCCGCCCCTCCCGCCCCCGGATCAAATCCTGATCCAGGCTGCTGGAGCAGGGCTGTCAGACCTACCCGTCACCGCCCTCAGCGACTATGCCCTCTGCCCCCAACGATTCCAGTTTCGCCACATCGATGGACACCCCGGTTATTGGGATGGGGATGGCACCCCCTCGGCGGCGATGGAAATCGGAAAACTAACCCACAAAGCGCTGGAATTAGACATTCACCATATTGATACTCTGAAAAAATACACCACCGATCTCACTGATGAGCAAGTGCAAGATGCCCTCGATTGTGCCGAACAATTTCGCCATGCCCCAGTATTTGCCCCTTTCCATCACGGATCGCTGCAACGGGAAGTCCCGGTTTCCTTAACCCTGGGCGGTATCATCTTTAACGGGGTGGTGGATCTCGTTGGAGAAGACTTCGTACTGGATTTCAAAACCGATCGCGCTATCCAACCTGACCATCACCAGTTCCAACTTTGGGCCTACAGCCAAGCCGCCGCCAAACCCAAGGCCCACATTGCCTATCTTCGGTGCGATCGCCTCTATACCTTCACCACTCCCCAGTTGAGTACATTAGCATCCACCGCCTCGAATCTGGTCAACGAACTGGCCCAAGGTAACTTTAACCCAACTCCATCTGAAACCAGTTGCGGCATTTGTCCCTACAGGGAGATGTGCGAAAGTCCTTGGTCTGCCGATAGCCATCAGGAGACTTAGGCCGGAATTGTTTAAATCCATTACCAATTGCCTAAGTTCTTACCCCATTGTCTTTCTCTTCATCGTAAATGGAGCCGTTTAAGATGAAGCATTCTGGTGAGCAATATTATGTTGGTTGACCCAGGCTTCCAGGTCAGCAAAGGCGCGATCGCGATACTTCCCATAGCGTTCCCGCTTATTTCGTATTCGCTGCGGCAGTTCAGGAATAATTCCAAAGTTGGGGGGCATGGGCTGAAAATGCTTGGGTTCGGCGTTGCTAATGAAATGGGTGAGGGCACCGATCATGGTAGTTGGGGGCAGGGCGATCGCCTCCTGTCCTAGGGCAATCCGAGCGGCATTGGTGCCCGCCACCCAACCGCCAGCGGCAGCAGCAGTGTAGCCTTCCGTCCCCACCAGTTGTCCGGCAGCCAGGAGGGGCGATCGCTGCTTAAATTGCAGGGTGGGCAACAGTAATTCAGGAGAATTGATAAACGTATTTCGATGCATCACTCCCATTCGGACAAATTCAGCGTTTTCCAGGGCTGGAATTAGACGAAAGATGCGCTTTTGTTCCCCCCAGCGCAAGTTAGTTTGAAATCCCACCATATTCCATAACTGGCCCTGCTTATCCTCCTGACGCAACTGCACCACGGCATAGGGACGGTGTTGCCGATTTTCCGGTGCTTTGAAATCCCCCTTGCGAGCATCAAACAATCCCACAGGCTTAAGCGGACCATAGCGCATAGTATCTTCCCCCCGCTGAGCCAATTCTTCAATGGGCAAACAGCCTTCAAAAAAATTAGCGGTCTCCCGTTCAAAGTCCTTGAGTTCGGCTTGTTGGGCCTGACACAATTGTTCTCGGAAATGAAGATACTGATCTTTGTCCATTGGGCAATTGAGATAGGCAGCTTCCCCCTTATCGTAACGGGATGCTAGAAATGCTACCTCTCGATCGATGGATTCCCCTACAATGATAGGGCTGGCCGCATCAAAAAAGCTCATGTAGTCCTGTCCGGTGAACCGTTGTAAATCCGTGGCCAGGGCATCGCTGGTTAAGGGTCCGGTGGTGAGTACGACGACCCCATCGGCGGGAATGGTTTTGACCTCATCCCGCCGCAGTTCGATCAGGGGATGGTTTGCCAAGGTTTCGGTTAAATCCCGGCTAAAGACTCCCCGATCCACCGCTAGGGCACCTCCGGCAGGGACTTGGTGTTCGTCTGCCTTGCCGATGATGATCGATCCCAACCGTCGCAGTTCTTCGTGGAGCAGGCCGGGGGCGCGATCGCTCAATTGTGTCCCAAAGGAGTTGCTACAGACTAATTCCGCTAAATATTCGCTGTGGTGAGCCGGACTGAGATGGGTCGGTCGCATTTCATACAAAATCACAGGTACCCCCGCTTGGGCAACTTGCCAAGCGGCCTCCGTTCCTGCTAATCCGCCACCAATTACTTGAACTGGATTCATTGCTGCTATTCCTTCCCCTAATCGTATATCTATGTTCCGTTGGACTAACGCTTGCGTCAACCTCCAGATAAAACGGTCTTCCGTTGAACTAACGCTTGCGTCACCCTCCAGATAAAACCGCCCAAATGCTAAGGAGCACCATCCCAACTAAAATAATCCAGGCCAGGTGACGATTAAACCAGGTTTTCATCTGTTGTCCCCACGGGGTTGATCGAGGCAGCAGGGGAGCGCTCTGTTCCACAGATTGCCGCCGATCTACATACATGATGCAGTCTTTTGCCGTTGGTCGTTGGGGATAATTACAACTATTATCCTGGTGATACAGACACGTATCACACAATACTTCTCCTTGGGCCGCTTGGTGTAACGGGATACCCGAATGACCCAAGGCTTTTAGGGGAGTGCGACAATGGGGACAGGCGATCGCCCCTACCGAAATATACTTTTGACAGCGGGGACAGGTGTGCGTAGACGTAGACATAGACTATCCGTTCGACTGGGCGACAAACGCATCATACTCTGGGCGCAATATTGACATGATAACTAGCGAGGCTCGCGGTTGCCCTTGTTCGCGGAATAAACGATGTCGTTGGTCTAATTGTACGCAGTCTCGTAAAATCCCCTCCACCACAAACCCCTCCGACTGGTAAAGCTGCTGTGCCCGTGGGTTATAGGATTTGACATCTAACCACAGCCGATCAGCACCATAGGTTTCAAATACCCTGTGTTTTATAAGCTGGAGCGCACGGCGACCATAGCCGTTGCCCTTGGCCGCTACAACAATGCGCTTGAGATCAATCGTGCCATGGGGACTGGTCAAGCCCTGCAAGATAGCGTAGCCCACGGATTGGTCGTCAGCCGTGCGCGTGATGATCAGGTGCGCGATGTCCGCACTTTGTAGCGCCATCATATGCTCGTGGTGGGTCCATTGGCCGATATAGCCACTATCCTGTTCCGCCTGTTCCGTTGCCAATACAAAATCGAGATCCGCTAAGGTCGTTGGTCGCAGATAAATGCCCATGGATTTAATCGTTCAGATCCGCTAGTTAGTCGCACGTTTGGAGGCGCACATTTGGAGGAAGGCCCCCATTATCCCTAAATATGGTGAAGGCGATCGCTCCTCTACCATTTTTACCAGCAGAAAGGCGATCGCCATCCCAAAATCTTCACTCGCAGAAAGGCGATCGCCCTCCACCCGCCCAATGCGATCGCTCCTCACAGTTCCCCAATGCGATCGCCCGCCCTCATCTCTCCCTCATCTCTGGCACAATCGCCCTTTGATGGAGCAACCTAACTAGGCTTCAAAATCCCCCGCCAGTGCCCGTTGAGTCCGTTCCTCATCCCACTTCAGCACCAACACCCCCAGCGGTGGCAAACACAGGTCAATCGAGTAAGGCTGATTGTGAAACACCCACTCATCGGACCATTTGCCCCCCAAATTTCCCATATTGCTACCGCCGAACTCTCCCGCATCACTATTCAAAATTTCCCGATAAAAGCCATGATGGGGCACTCCCACCCGGTAATGGGCATGGGGCTGGGGGGTAAAATTGCACACCACGATTACATAATCGTCCTCTGGAGCATGCACAGAGCGGCGCAAGAATGAGACAACGCTGTGGCGGTGATCGTTACAGTCAATCCATTGAAACCCATTTTCGGAAAAATCTTGACTGTGGAGGGCTGGCTCTGCCCGATAGGTCGCATTGAGCTTGCTAATAAATGCCTTCAGTTGTTGATGAGGAGGATACTGCAATAGATGCCACTCCAAATCAGCCCATACGTTCCACTCGCTCCACTGGCCAAACTCCATGCCCATAAACAAGGTTTTCTTACCGGGATGGGCATACATATAGGCATATAGACACCGCAGCCCCGCAAACTTTTGCCATTCATCCCCGTGCATTTTGCCGATCATGTGGCTCTTGCCGTGGACCACCTCATCATGGGAGAGGGCCAACATAAAATTTTCACTAAAAGCGTACATGAGGCTAAAGGTAATATTGTTTTGGTGAAACTGGCGGAACCAGGCATCCATGCTGAAGTAGTCCAACATATCGTGCATCCAGCCCATATTCCACTTGAGATTAAAGCCCAAGCCGCCGACATAGGTAGGCCAGGACACCATGGGCCAGGAGGTGGATTCTTCCGCGATGCTGAGGGTGCCGGGAAAATAGCTGAAGACGAGGTGATTGGTTTGGCGCAGAAAGTCTGCTGCTTCAATGTTTTCAGCACCACCGTGTTTGTTGGGAATCCATTCCCCCTCTTTGCGGTTGTAGTTGAGGTAAAGCATGGAGGCGACCGCATCGACCCGAATGCCATCAATATGGTATTTGTCAAAGAAAAATAAGGCGTTGGCGTAGAGAAAATTGCGGACTTCGTTGCGGCCATAGTTGAAAACGTAGGTGCCCCACTCTTTATGTTCGCCTTTGCGGGGGTCGATGTGTTCGTACAAATGGCTCCCATCAAATAAGCCGAGGCCGTGGGGATCTTTGGCAAAGTGGCCCGGTACCCAGTCCATAATTACGCCGATGCCGTGGACGTGGCACTGATCGACGAAATACATAAAGTCTTCCGGGTTGCCGTAGCGACTGGTGCAGCCATAATATCCGGTGACTTGATAGCCCCAGGAGCCATCGAAGGGGTGTTCGGTGATGGGCAGCAGTTCAATGTAATTGAAGCCCAGTTCTTTCACATAGGGGATGAGGCGATCGCTCAACTCCCGATAGGTCAGATACCGCGACCCCACATCTAGTCCAGACGGGTGTACCACCGGGGCTAGACTGCCATCAGGTTGCACCGCTGGTTCCAATGCCGCATCATGGAGCCATGACCCCAAATGCACCTCGTAGACCGCAATGGGTTGGGTTAGCCGATCCGTTCGCCGTCGCCGCTCCAGCCACTCTTGATCCGTCCAAGTATAGGTATCCAAATCCACCACAATCGACGCATTTTTAGGGCGAATTTCATGCTGGAACCCAAACGGATCAGCTTTTTCATGAACTTGCCCACCCGCATCTTTGATTTCATACTTATAAATAGTCCCCAGTGCCAATTGGGGGACAAACAATTCCCAAATTCCCCCGCCCGTGCGGCGCATTTGGGTTTGACGACCATCCCAGCCGTTAAAGTCTCCGATAATGCTAATGCTATCGGCATTGGGTGCCCAAACCGCAAAGTAAACCCCGCCAATCCCATCAATTTCAGCGGCATGTGCCCCTAACTTTTCATAAATACGGTGGTGGTTGCCTTCTGAAAACAGGTGAATATCAAAATCCGTTAACTTGGGGGACCGAAACGCATAGGGGTCATAAAATACCCGTTCATGGCCCCCTTCTTTGACCCGCAGTTGGTAATTACTCAGTTCCGCGACCTTAAGCTGACATTCAAAAAAGTGGGGATGATGTACAGATTCCATCGGATACTCCTCTCGCTCCCCCGGACGCACGACCCACGCCGCATCCGCATTCGGCAGATAAGCCCGAACGGCCCAAGTCACAATACCATCTTGCTCAATTTGGTGAGGCCCCAGTACCTCAAAGGGATCATGATGTTGATTCTGGATAATCTGATCAATCAAATCGGGCGCAATGGTTATCGATGACATAAGCTACCTGCCTAACTCTAAATAAGCCTATCCATGGGAGTTCTGTCGATTGAAACACATTTGAGGTCCATGTGCGGCAATGCATCACTGGGCAACGGATAACAACCATCAGACAGAAAAGGAAGATGTGTAATGAGATGGGTTTAGATGTCCATCAATATCATGCTTCGCAAGTATACAGTAAGAAAGTTTTTAACCCCACCTCCGCTACCTATGCTAATGGCTAAATATACACCGTACTCGCTGTCTCTTTAGAGGTAAGCCATCAGACCATGACTATCTCAGTTTATGATTTATAGTCCATTGTTGACGCTGCACTAACCCAACGGTGGCTTCTACTTCCTAATGGTATCAGATATCGTCAGGTGGGTTTCTTGCTCTCAACCCGCCCTAGGCAATGCTTTTGTTAGAGGGCCAGCCATTACCCTCCGTGACCCTTGAAGGGGTGTTCTGTGGCTGGGCTGAGATGTTTTGGACAACAGGTATGACAGGTTTGCCCGATCGCCTTTAAGCCAAACTTAAACTTAGGGGGTTTGGAGTTTTGGCCATAACCCTTCCTTTGGGAATGGGGTTGGGTCTTGCACTGGTTGGATTGTTTGGTCGATGGTTAGGATATCCTCCGGGACAATACTACAGGGTTCTGGATCGGAGAGACATTCAATCCTGATTGACTGACAAAACTCAAACAGCCCTCACCCCAACCCCTCTCCCAGAGCGGGAGAGGGGCTTTCGACCCAAGAACCTGGTTTGAAGTCCCTTCTCCCCTTTTGGGAGAAGGGATTTAGGG
>JAYKIC010000559.1:0-6692 GCA_035284985.1 Leptolyngbyaceae cyanobacterium | reverse complement strand
CCCTAAATCCCTTCTCCCAAAAGGGGAGAAGGGACTTCAAACCAGGTTCTTGGGTCGAAAGCCCCTCTCCCGCTCTGGGAGAGGGGTTGGGGTGAGGGCTGTTTGAGTTTTGTCAGTCAATCAGGCTGAATAGATAGGGTACGTCATGGGAGCTTACCAGGTACGGGACAAAATCTTGCGAGCAAGCTGCATTTTGACCAAATGCCCCAAGGTTTTCATGGCATCATCAATTTCATCAGTCCACGGTAAACTTGTGTTTAACCGCAAACAGTTTTGAAACCCGCCGGAGGGGGAAAACATGGGGCCAGGGGCAATACTAATGTTGTGCTGGATCGCGGTTTCAAATAAGGCCAACGCATCAAACCCACCATCAATTTCGAGCCAGAGGACGTGTCCACCATTGGGTCGGGTGACACAAATTTCCGCAGGAAAGTAATTGAGGATGGCTTGAATCATGCGATACATTTGGTCCTGATAGGTGCGACGCAATTGGCGTAGATGACGATCGTAACCACCATTCGCAAAAAAGGCGGCAACCGTAAGTTGGGGGGCGATCGCCATCACATGACTGGATACCACCTTCAAGCGCTCCACAGCGGCTTGATATCGACCGGGAAGACACCAGCCCACTCGCAACCCCGGTGACAGGGTTTTACTCACGGAGGTACAGTACAACACTCGACCTTCCGTATCAAAGGCTTTGATGGCCTTGGGGCGATCGCCCTCAAAATAGATATCACCGTAAATATCGTCCTCAATCAAAGGCACATCATAGCGATTGAGCAAATCGACTAGCGCCGCTTTTTTGCGATCGCTCATACAACTCCCCGTCGGATTACTAAAATTGGAAACGAGCAAACAAGCCGCCACCTTTTGTTGTTTGAAGGCAGATTCTAGCGCCCCCAATGAAAGCCCATCACGGGGATGGGTGGGCAACTCCAGCGCCTTTAATCCCAAAACGTTCATCGCCTCCAACATCGCATAGTAGGTCGGCGATTCCACCGCCACCGTATCCCCCGGTTGAGTCGTCGCTTGCAACGCCAGATAATAGGCTTCTGTGGCCCCAGCCGTGATGATGCTTTGGTCCAGGGTCGTGGAACATCCCGCATTCAACATCCGCTTGGCCACCTCCTGCCGCAGCGATTCGCACCCCGTCACCCCACCATAGCGATGTACTCCAATCGGGTCCGCCCGCATCACCTGTCCCATCAATCGATTTAGGGTATTGGTGGGGAAATACTCCACCGCTGGCAAAGCCGCCCCCAATTGAATAACCCCTGGGACTTCTCCAAGTTTGAGCAATCGCACGATGGGAGCCATATCCACAGGCCGACTTTCTAACGTTGGGGCCGACTGAGAGGGTTCGTTGGGCAGAGCCAAGACCGTAGCTTTGACGTAATACCCCGATTGGGGACGGGCGGCAATTAATCCCCGATCTTCCAGCAATCGGTAAGCTTCCAGCACTGTGGCCATACTGACGGATAGCTGCTGCTTCAGGGTGCGAACAGAGGGAAGGCGATCGCCCGGAACCATGGTTCTATCTTGGATCAGCCGTTGGATACCGTTGGCAATTTGTTCGTATAGCGTTTGATCCGAAGTCGAATCTAGGGCAAAAAGCTGGGGAGAGAGTTGAATGGTAGCCATAGGTAGGTGATGGGGTTACGGAGTAATGGGGTTACGGAGTAATGGGGTTACGGAGTAATGGAATGGCGGATTTCTCGTTCTCTGACAAATCCAAAATCCAAAATCCAAAATCCAAAATCTACCCAAGACCTATACAGTTTTCAAAAAAACAACCAGTACAGTCTCATTTTTCAAAACTGTACCCATAACAATTTACACTAATTGGTTCTGTTCTGGTCAAGATATTTACCAGACAATGGGAAGCATCGTCACCCAACTCACCAAGGAGGGGCATTCCATGAAATTTCAACGTCTTGCATCTCAGCCTGAAGCCATCGTTTTACAACGGGATTCTTTTAAGCGGCCCTTGGACCCGGAGCCAACGACAGCTAGGCAAACATTGGGGGCGCGATCGCGCCAAAGTTACCCATCTGCTCTAGCCGCTGCTGTTGCCCATGTCTGGAAGTCTTGTTTGAATGCGTTGGTTGGATCATCTGACCCTGTGATCACACGGATGAAGGAGGATGGGGGCGATCGCGCATCCCTTTATTCCATCTATGATCCAGTGACGAAACAACGAATCAAAGGATTGTCGGAAGCCGAGGTTCGTACGTGGTTAGACCAGCGATATTATCACTAGACTCAACCCATGTTTCCCTCAGTTCGTGAACTCTGTTTCCAATAGGGTTCACGAACCCACAGGGCCATCAATTAGCAAGCGTGTGGACAACACACCATGGGTTGTAGCGACTCACCATAGCGTGGAGCGTGCCATGCCATCCCCTATCGTTTCTGGACTTGACGAGGTTGCACAACACTATCAAACCCCCTTTTCCTGTAAAGTTGTTTTTCGCATTCCCCTCTTGCCAGGGGAACAAAGCCCCAAATTTTTTGTCCTAAGAAGAAAGGATTTGGGATAGGGAAGATTTGATCCAGCCAATTGTCAATATTAACCTCATCCACAACTCTACGGTAGAGCATTGGACTGAGCCTCATGATTGCAGGGTCTTCTGCCGACACTTCTCTGATTGTTCTACTCGGGGTTGAAGACTAAACAAGAATCATGATGTTGTGAAGAATGGCAGTTGAAGTATGACCATTCTTCTGTAAAGAAAACTAGTGGAGGAACGCTTGATGAAATTAACACGCCTAGGGGCGATCGCTGCCATTTCTGCTTTAATCGCACCATTTGGGATGGAGTTGTCTGCTGTGGCCAACCCATTTGATTCGCCGGATCTGCTGGTGAGTCAGGCTGACTTGATGCCCAACTTTGTGCTCAACCGAGCCAAGAATTATGCCCGTCAGCGGGCCGAGGCGGAAAATGGGGGAGTATCCATTTACACCGCAGAACCCTCGATGCACGGTTCCTCTGAAGACTCTCCCTATTTCTATAACGATGATGGTAGTGTGACCTTTACCTTTCGGGGTGGGCCATTGGGGGTAGATTATTTCAATATTGAAACCGAAGTGACCGTTAACCAAACTGCCAGTGGGGGGTGGGATATTGTCACCAACTATAACCGCACCATTGAGCGCACTAGCGTGGCCTACCGGGAAATTATTGGTGCGGATCGAGGGGTTCCGATTGTGCTGCCCACGGACGAAACAGGTGATTTTACCCTGGCTATTCGGCAAAATAGCCCAACATTATCCGGGGTGATCGCTCGTGTATCCGTTAAAGAAAAGCAAGACAATTCCTATTTGGGCGAAAAGCTAATTGGGGACTTCCGCTATGACATCAATCAACAGGCCAAGTTTACCAGTGGGCTGAGTGAGGGCGATCGGGTGGTAGTGCGTCTGTTTGACACCGATAATCGCTTCATTGGCTATAGCGAATTTGACTGTCTGGACAAGCACTCCATCGTTAACCTGATTCTGGCTGATGACCCCTACGATGGCGTTGTGCGAACAGTCTACGGTCAAGATATGGATGGGGATGGTCGCATTGATTCCCAGGCTGAAACCTATGACTATTTCACCCAAGTCACCACGGTATCCCAAAGTAGCTATAGCAGTTCTGATGTGATCTTTCTGGAAACGACCCAGGCGATCGCCAATCTCTCCGCCTTCAGTGGATTTGGTCTCCCATCTCCCAGTTCCCGCTGCAATTACCCCACTGATCTCAGCCAAGGGTCTCATGCGGTTGTTAATCGCCGTTTTAGAACTTTCTACTCTGGTCTAGCGTCTGCCATCACCAGCACACCGGGACAGTTGATTGATATTGTCACAGTTAGTTCATCCCAATCTGTCATTAACGTGACCCAGCTCATCACGGTTGATACGGATGTGCGAGTCACTCAGGGATCGTTTGGCAGTGCCTGTGACTATTACTGCGTTGATGACGATGATGATGACGACGATGATGACGACGATGATGACGACGACAACTGGGATGACGACGACAACTGGGATGACGATGATGATGATAACCGTCGCCGCAACTGTAACCAAGGCATCGGCAATGGGGCGGAAGGCTGTGACCCTGGCAACTCCCGGCCCCACGGTGGGAGCAATGATGAGGGCGGTAGGAGACCAGGCCAAGGTCGAGGCAATAACCGTTAGACCGTAATACCAAATTAAATGGAGGAGGCGATCGCCCGATCGCCCCGCAATGTCCTCCCGGAATTTTGCCACTTTATGTCATGGCTATTCCCTATGCCGCAGGTTTGTGACTAATGTTATAAAACTGAGTCGGTGCAGAATATCCAGCTTCTCCGCCAACTTCACTAATAGCTCGATTGGTATCAAAGTAAACCTGCCAATAATGGTCATTATTACAATAAGGCCGTACCGCTAAAACGGTGCCTGCGAGGTTGAATTCCAAAATCTCAATGTCCGGTGCAGGGTCAGATACAACGTTGGCAATAGCTCCAACCCGTTCCCGGAGACGAGCGATCGCATCTTGTGGGTTAACGTCATGATTCAATTGGGCCACCAAATCAACCCGGCGATAAGGATTACCAGAAAAATTTTGGATGGTATCGGCAAAGATTGTGTTATTCGCAACAATGGTTTTAACGTTGTCAAGGGTATTGATAGTCGTCACAAACAAACCAATTTCTTCAACGGTTCCCGTGACCCCAGCAGCAGTAATAAAATTACCCACAACAAAAGGCCGGAAAATAATCAGGAAGACTCCAGCGGCAAAATGAGCTAGCAAACCACTCCAAGCGGCACCAATGGCAATACCCGCTGCTGCTAAAATAGCGGCAAACGAGGTGGTTTCAATACCAAAAAATCCAAGGATAACAACAATTAAAACAATGTTTAATAGAACACCCACTGTGGATTTAAGGTACACCAACAGGGTTGCCTCTACATTACTTTGCTTTAAAGTACGAGTGAGCAAACTCATGGCAAATTTGATCAACCATCGACCTGCCACCCACAGAATAATAGCGCCAATAACCTTCAAACCAACATCAACCAGCGTTGTTGATGCATTAGCCAATATCTGATTAACGACTTCAGGATTCATAGTAGTCTCTATGGCCTCACTTGTTTTTTTTGCGTAAGGTAAATTGATTGCAATCGGCTAAACCGATTGACCCTGCATTGGAATTAACAGGGCATTGGATACGATACAGCAAATACGGCCACTCGCTCGTTATCCAGCAACGATACGACACAGAAGACTTGATAAGTCTTGATAAGTAATGTCAAACCATAGCTTGTCAAGATTCAGGGGCGATCGCTCCCCCAAATTGGCTCAAACCCTTTAAGCTATATGAACAATAGTCAGCATTGTGCAGTAAAAGGGAATTGAAACCAGTGGAAATCGGTGTACCCAAGGAAATAAAAGATCAGGAATTTCGGGTGGGCTTAAGTCCCGACAGCGTGGCCGTGTTGACCCGTAGAGGCCATCAGATCACAGTGGAAACATCGGCGGGGATTGGTTCAGGGTTCTCGGATGAGGAATATGTGAAGGCGGGAGCGGCGATCGCCACTGATGCCAAAACCATCTGGAGTCAGGACATGGTAGTAAAGGTCAAGGAACCCCTGCCAGCGGAGTATGAGTTTTTATCCCTACCCAAAATTCTGTTTACCTATCTCCACTTGGCGGCTAATCGTGCCCTGACAGAAGCGTTGATCAAGGCGGGAACGATGGCGATCGCCTACGAAACCGTCACCGATCCCCAGGGCCAATTTCCCCTACTCACCCCCATGAGCATCATTGCTGGACGGCTATCGGTGCAGTTTGGGGCGCGGTGGCTGGAACGGCAACAAGGCGGTCGGGGCGTGCTGCTGGGGGGCTGTCCCGGTGTGAAATCGGGAAATGTGGTGATTCTGGGTGGTGGCATCGTGGGCACGGAAGCGGCGAAAATGGCCGTTGGCTTGGGGGCGACTGTCACTATTTTTGATATCAGCGTGGAGCGGTTGCGATATCTGGAAACCCTGTTTGGTTCACGGGTGAATTTACTCTCCAGTACGGCTCCGGCGATCGCCACCGCCATCCCCCCAGCGGATCTAGTGATTGGATCAGTGTTGATCCCTGGCAGAAGACCCCCCACCCTCGTAGACCAATCCCTTGTTGCTATGATGAATCCCGGTTCCGTCATCATCGACGTTGCGGTGGATCAAGGGGGATGCATCGAAACCATTCGCCCCACCTCCCACACCGACCCCACCTATGTGGAATCTGGCGTGCTGCACTACGGTGTCCCCAATATGCCCGGAGCGGTCCCCTGGACTGCCACCCAAGCCTTGAACAACAGCACCCTACCCTACGTTTTGAAACTGGCCGACCACGGTAAAACCGCCCTCGACCGTGATCCCGGTTTAGCCCAAGGCTTAAACGTGGACAACCACCGCCTGGTTTATCCTGCTGTCAAAGACACCTTCCCCGACTTGGCCTAGTTTTAAGGTCACGGCATATTTTAATGTTACGGAATACTAATCCATGTCCCCTGCACCACTGACTAGTAATCAAATTAAACAGCAAGCGATCGCCCTCGGTTTTCACAAAGTCGGCATCGCTCCCATCCATCCACCCACCCACTCACCCACCCCCCAACCCCCCCCACCCCCAAACCCCCGGGGCGCCCCCCGCGACCCCCCCGCTAATGGCC
>JAYKIC010000558.1:0-5328 GCA_035284985.1 Leptolyngbyaceae cyanobacterium | reverse complement strand
AACGGGGTGAAGCACTGTGGCAGCAATTGCAGGAACCGCAGCGCGATCGCGTTCGAGAGTTGGCTAGAAATCCGTTACGGTTATCGTTGCTGTGTCAGATTTTCCATACCAATCCTGATGAGACATTACCCAGTACAAAAGCAGGGTTATATCAACAATTTGTTCAATATTTTTACGAATGGAAAGAGGAACAAAACTCAACAACAGAAGCTCAACGATGGCAACTGAATGAAGCCTTGGGCAAGTTAGCATTTGCTGGATTGGATAATCAACAGGGATTACAGCAATTTCGACTGCCGGAGCGATCGGCTCGTGAGGTAATGGGACATGATTGGTTTGAATTGGCAGAGAGACTAGGGTGGTTAAATATAGTCGATCTTCATTCAGGGACAGATGAAAAGGTTTATGCTTTCTTTCATGCAACCTTTCAAGAATATTTTGCCTCATTAAAAATAGATAGTTATTTATACTTTGTCCAAGATTCTAAAAGAAAATATCGAGTATTCACTCCTCATTGGAAAGAAGTGATATTATTTTGGCTTGGTGTCGAAGATAGTAAAGTTTCTGAACACTATAAAAATATTCTTATTAGTAGTCTGTATACTTTTAACCAGAAAATTGGATCTGTTTTTTTCTACCCAAGAGCAATCTGCTTGGCAAGCTTAGGCATAAACGAGTTTCCGAGCTGCAAGATTACAACTGAAATTATTGTCTCTTTAACTCAGTTGAAATTAGGTTTTTTCAATGAAGATGGGCAGTATATATCCAGCCAAATTTATTTTACAGAAGAACTTGAAAATGATTTTAATAAAGCAGTAGAAGCACTTTCATTAGGATCTCACAAGAAAGTCCTGGAAGACACACTATTTCAGCAACTAGAAAGAATCAAAACAAATGCAAATAGAATACCGATAGCTCTTGACTTCATTAGTTACATTGCTAAAACACATATTAATATCCACTCTCTGTTTGACGAAACAATTAATCTAATCAGAGAGATAGGGGAAGAGGATATTTTGCCTTCTCCTTCTAGCATTTCTATCTCGGCCCAATGTGACACATCAGTTGAGTCAACAGATTTGATCTATATAGGATTTTGGGGATTTATTTTCTCTAAATTATTGCCTACCTTAACGCAAATCAATAAAACTAGAGAGCATAGATTATTTGTTAAAATTATTAAAAATGTTATGCCTGAAATAATCTCAAGAGAATTGAGATTATTCATAGAACTATACTTATACAGAATAGTAGAAGAAACTTCCCAGTCAACAGAGTTAGCCGATTATTTTATCCAGAGTTCAAATCCTTTAGAGTATTTATTGTTTCTCAGAACTTCCATGCTTATGGGTCTCAATCTATCCTCAGAACTAGACACACTCCTACTTTATTTTAGAAATATTGATGATTTTCAAGACGACTTTAAAGAGCAAGTCGCTATAGTAATCTCCCATTTTTACCTGGAGCCAACAGTAAATGTTGCTGTTAGAGATTTTTTAGACAGGAAGACCGTTCCTTTAGATATGTTTTCACTGGAGTTAATTCATAGAATTTGTCAACTTGAAGATTTTCTGCTGGAAGAAGATAAATTATTTTCTTCTCTCAAGATTGCAAATGATGCGGAACGGCGAAAGATCGCCCATATTATGGGTAGATTCAATCTTAAAAATAGTAAGTTTATAGAATATTTTG
Organism: Leptolyngbyaceae cyanobacterium; assembly: GCA_035284985.1. Lineage (GTDB taxonomy): Bacteria > Cyanobacteriota > Cyanobacteriia > CAKZMO01 > CAKZMO01 > JAAHGY01. The sequence continues at coordinate 3,636 of JAYKIC010000558.1, read as the reverse complement.
AAGATCTATTATCTCAATCTTCTTTCTCGCAAGTCTCTGAAATACTTGATATACTCGCTATTGATCCTTTTCATAAGCAAGCTCTTGATATCATGTGGGAAGAGTTTTTAGTCATAATATCTCTACAAAGTTATCAGACCAGTAATAATACTAACTGGGATATTAATATTCTCAATGAACAAAGTGTTTTACTCGCAACTTTCCTGATTTCAGGAGGACGCTATCAGCTCAAAGCTACAACCCTACTTATGAGTTTTTTCAGAAGTCCAACATCAATTATTGATGGGCAAGATGGAGAATTTAAATTTAGTGTGATGTATAGGTGTTATGAAGCACTAGAAAAGTTTAGTAGAGAGATGGGTTACGAAATATTTTGTCAAGTGTGGAACAATTCATCTGTATTAAATAATATAACTGGTAATACTAATTACCCCAAGGAAATAATCACTTGTGAACTTGAAAATAAACTATTTGAAATCATTTCGATTAAAAGTGAATCAGGTCAGCATCATGTTCTGAACATTACAGTACGAGTTTCTGATAATCAGTCTGAAAACACGATCGCCAAACGTCTCTGGACTCGCATATACTCCCAGGCATTTCCTGATCGAAAAAACAGACCTAAAGTTGAAGACTTGGGTGATTTAGAGCAAGAATTGCTGTCACTTCAAGACGAACTACAAGTGCAAAAACTCGCCATTATCTTCCACGACTGCGAACCCCAACCCAACCTCGTCAGCCTCCTCAATCAACTTACCGATTTCCTCCACATCGGCTGGATTACCGATCAGCCCGTCTCCTTCCGCAGCTTCCATCCCGACCCCATCGATACCCTAGCTAGCCGCATCCAAAGCTGGCTGGATGAGTTGTAGACCACAAATAAGCGATCGCCCCTCTCCTTGGTGAAGAATGTGAGAGAGCGATCGCCCTTTAGTCATAGATAGTGATAACAGAATGGGTGGCAGTGACGGACCTAGTAGCATTCCAGGGTGTCACGGGTATTGCGTCCCGTTTCCGGGTTAGTGCCACTGGCGACCTCACATAACAAGTCATAGGAACGCGGATCTAAAAAGGCTCCCGTAAAATCAGCCCCTTTGATGATGGCTTGGTTAAAGTTGGTGCGATAGGTATAGACATTTTCTAAGTTGGCATTGGTCAAATTAGCCTTTTCAAATTCGACATAGTTCAACTCTAGCCCCCGGAGATTGGCCCCCGTTAAGTCTGCCCCTGTAAAGTTGGTGCGGGTCGTGAATGCCCCTTCCAAGTTGGCCTGGGCTAAGTTCGCTTTTTCGAGTTTGGCTTGATCCAACATGGCTTCCCGCAAGTCCGCCCCGGCCAAATTAGCCCGTTGCAGGTTGGCACTAAATAAGCTAACCCCCTGCAAGTTTGAGCCACTAAAATTAGCCCGTTTCAGCGTTGTTTGGATAAAGCTACTTCCAGTCAAGTCTTCATTGGAAAAGTCGTGACCGCTGAGTTCGTCGCGGTTGTACTGGTAGGGTAAGGCTTGGACGGGATGAATGCCTGTCACCAGTAAGATGCTGATCAGGCCCAGAAGCAGGAATAGTCGCTTGAGGGTGGTGCTGAAGGTCAGGGTCAGGGATGAAGCCATGATGAACGGTTCCAAATCGTGAGTGTGCTAAGGCGGGAGTGGGGCGGGGTTGGGGGCGATCGCTCTCACTCAGGTGGGCGATCGCCCCCAAAAGTAACGGCACCATCCTACCGATAAATGGTGCCGAAAAGAACAGATGACGACCCACTAAAATTAATTATTTACTGGCTGCCACAGGTTTGCCATGTTGGGGATGAATTGTAGTACCCCCATTCAGGGAAACATACAGCCGATTCAGGGCGTGCATATAGGCATGGGCCGAGGCAACGACCACATCCGTATTGGCGGAATGGCCAGAAAAAATACGACCTTCATGGCGCAAACGAATGGTCACTTCCCCCATCGCATCAATGCCAGCGGTTACGGATTGAACCGAAAACTCGATTAATTGATTGGGAATATCGACAACTCGGTTAATCGCCTTGTAAATGGCATCCACGGGACCAGTGCCGATGGCCGCATCGGTGCGCTCCTCGCCGTCGGGGGTCAGCACCGTCACGGTGGCGGTGGGTCGGGAGTGATCACCACAGGACACTTGAATGTGCTCCAACCGGAACAGTTCGGGGGGATGGTGGGTCTCATCATTGACGATCGCCTCCAAATCCCAGTCCGTCACCTCTTTTTTCTTGTCCGCTATATCCTTGAATCGCAGAAATGCCTTATTCAAATCCTGATCCGATAGATCAAAGCCCAACTCCTTCAAGCGAGTGCGGAAGGCATTGCGGCCCGAATGCTTACCCAAAACGATTTGGTTGTCTGTCAGGCCGATGGACTGGGCATCCATGATTTCGTAGGTGAGCTTGTGCTTCAGTACCCCATCTTGGTGAATGCCAGATTCATGGGCAAAGGCGTTAGCGCCCACAATCGCCTTGTTGGGCTGGACAAACATCCCGGTTAGATTAGAGACCATGCGTGAGGTCTTATAAATCTGGCGGGTGTCGATCCGGGTCAGGGGTGCTTCCGAATCCGCCGGACGACCAAAGAAGGGGTTAAAATACTGCCGCCGTACGTGCAAGGCCATTACCAATTCTTCGAGGGCTGCGTTCCCCGCCCGTTCCCCAATGCCGTTAATGGTGCATTCCAATTGCCGTGCCCCATTCTTCACCGCTTCCAAAAAGTTGGCAACGGCTAAACCCAAGTCATTGTGACCGTGGACTGAAATGATGACCTGATCGATATTAGGGACATTTTCCTTGATCCCCTTGATAATTGCGCCGAATTCTTGGGGGGTGGTGTAGCCAACGGTGTCGGGAATGTTGATGGTGGTGGCCCCAGCGGCGATCGCCCGCTCCAATACCTGATACAGAAACTCTGGGTCCGATCGCCCCGCATCTTCGGGGGAAAATTCCACATCATCGACAAAGGATTTGGCATAGGCGACCATCTCTGGGGCAATCTCCAACACCTCTTGCCGTGTTTTCTTCAGCTTGTACTCTAGATGGATATCCGAGGTGGCGATGAAGGTGTGAATCCGCCCGTGGGCCGCAGGTTTGACCGCCGCCGCCGCAGTTTTGATATCCTGTTGAGTTGCCCGTGCTAAACCGCAGATGATGGGACCCGTTTCCGTGCCCACCGTTGCCGCAATCTTACTGACCGCCTCAAAATCGCCAGGGCTGGCAAAGGGAAATCCCGCCTCAATCACATCCACCCCCAACCGGGCCAACTGACGGGCAATGGTGAGCTTTTCGTCTACATTGAGGGTGGCACCGGGGGATTGCTCCCCGTCTCGCAGGGTGGTGTCAAAAATGATGATGCGATCGGCGGACTCTGGACTGGATGAGGGAGACGTATTCATAAGCAAAATATCAGCACAATTGAGTAAGATGACCTAGGCACTGTGCTACTAGTGTAAAACAAAATATTGGGTGGAGGGCGATCGCGCTTCACCATAGCCCATCAAGCCCTGATTGACTGACAAAACTCAAACAGCCCTCACCCCAACCCCTCTCCCAGAGCGGGAGAGGGGCTTTCGACCCAAGAACCTGGTTTGAAGTCCCTTCTCCCCTTTTGGGAGAAGGGATTTAGGG
>JAYKIC010000557.1:0-5216 GCA_035284985.1 Leptolyngbyaceae cyanobacterium | reverse complement strand
CCCTAAATCCCTTCTCCCAAAAGGGGAGAAGGGACTTCAAACCAGGTTCTTGGGTCGAAAGCCCCTCTCCCGCTCTGGGAGAGGGGTTGGGGTGAGGGCTGTTTGAGTTTTGTCAGTCAATCAGGGTTAGGTGATGCCATTACCCCGGCAAACTTTTCTTGACGTGTTTGCCATTGAACAGTTGAGACTAAGCTTATTTTAGGATGAAGTGTTGTATCAGGAAATATCTCAAAGTGTCCTCTGTAATGGGAAGTAATTACGCCCTGTGCCACCCAAGGAACCGAACCTCCTTTTCCCCATAGTTCTTTTATTATTGAAATCAAGGAGGCCAAGGAATGCCGCTTAATAATATCTAGGCAGGACAATGTAAGGCTTCTAAATCGTTAGTTTCTATTAGCAATTATTTTGTTGATTGATTGATTTAAGGAGGTTTTGCTATGGCACTTGTACGCTGGAATCCTACCCGTGAAATTGATACATTGCAGCGGGAAATGAATCGTTTGTTTGATGATGTCTTCTCTTCCTCCCAGCGTTGGAACGGAGTTAGTCATTATGTCCCTGCCGCAGAGTTGGAAGAATCTGCTGATGCCTATGCCCTCAGGCTAGAGCTTCCCGGCATCAATAAAGATGATCTGGATGTGCAGGTCACGGCAGAAGCAGTGACCGTCACGGGTGAGCGCAAGATGTCCCATCAACCTGAAGACGAGGGTCGTGTTCGCAGTGAGTTTCGCTATGGTGCGTTCCAACGAATTATTCCCTTACCCGGTCGCATCGACCATCAACGGGTGGCGGCTGACTACAACAATGGGATCTTGATTCTGACGTTGCCTAAAGCTGATGAAGAGAAAAATAAAGTGGTCAAGGTGAATATTGGCTAGTCTTTCTAGACTGTATTAGCTACATTCACTAACCTGTATTGACTAACGTACTAGGTTAATGGGGGGGCGATCGCCCCTCTATCCCTCCCTTACTTCAATAACTTGATTGCCCCTTAAATCAAGTTCCTTAATTGAGCCAATCAGGTAAATTAGGTATTCTCAATATGAGTGAATTCAGCACCTCGTTCATGCTAGGATCGAGGTGTTTTTTTAATATAAATAGGACGTTTTTTACCAATGAAGATGGGTGGAATTCACATCTACGGTTAAAAATTGCGAGTCCACATCCCTGGCCAGCCCAATGGGGAATCAGAGGTAAAATGAAATGCGCTATCTATTATTTTTCAAACCCTATGATGTGCTAACCCAATTTACCGATGCCGGGGGACAACCATCGCCGCCAATATCAAAGACTGGGACGGATCACCCTTCAACTTCGGACTCCATCCCGTCGCCACGTCGAACGCTCAAGGATTTTATTCCGATTCCTGACGTTTATCCCGTGGGACGGCTTGATCGGGACAGCGAAGGGTTGTTGTTGCTGACTAGTGATGGCGGGTTACAACACCGTCTGACCGATCCCAAATTTCATCACCCGAAAACCTACTGGGCGCAGGTGGAGCGGATTCCCTCGGAAACGGATCTAGAACCACTGCGGCGGGGGGTGATGATTCAACAACAGCGAACCCGACCTGCGATCGCCACTCTATTACCCCAAGCACCGGAGATCCCCCCCCGGATTCCCCCCATCCGCCACCGTAAAACCGTCCCTACGGCTTGGTTAGAGCTGATTCTGACCGAAGGGCGCAACCGTCAAGTCCGCCGCATGACCGCTGCCATTGGCTTTCCCACCTTGCGCCTAGTCCGATTTGCCATTGGGGATTTGACCCTTGAGGGCTTGGTGCCAGGGGAATGGCGAGAGTTGACCCGCAAAGAGGTCCAGGCATTAAAACAGCGATCGCGCTTCCCATCCTAGGCACGGTTTAGAGACTTTTATCGTTGTATATCAGCCTACTTGGCAAACACCCCCAGCATTCTAAAATTAGAAAGGTAAGAGGAACATGGATAGCGGGGTAATCGGCTTGTGATTAAGCAACTGTGGCTATCGTTTAGCTTATTATTCGCATCCTATAGCAGTTTTAGTTGGTTTCTCCATCATTCCCTCCAAAACTGGCGACCCTGGGGGTTGGTGGTACCCGCTTGGGTCGTGTGGGCGATCGCCATTGGTACCGCGATCGCTGAAGCCCTGATGCTAACCACTTTTATGGACGAATTTCGCCGCTGGACTGACAGTTGGCTCAAATCCGACATCGGCTACTTTACCGTAGTCATGGTTGGAGCAATGGGGCTAACCTTCGCCTTTGCCTGGTTTAGCCTATTTGGTTACATCCTGGCGCTGCTAGCCTCCGAAACCTTGGCCCGACTTGACTTACAACGTTATGCCATCAAGCGAACCTATGCCCTCCTCGTCCTAACCGTGATTTCCCTTGGAGGAGTGGCCATGGGCTGGGCCATCAACGAAATTCCCCATTGCATAGACCCGACCACCGCCTGCTGGTTCCGGTTTGTTTCTAAATTAAAATCCTCGTTGTAGTCTCTCCAATTCAGTTCACCACAATATTGATCCAGTTCACCATAGAGAATCTGTTTGCCTGCCCCATCCTAAATTTTTGTCATGCCAACAGATTCGATCGCCAACTCCGTAGGTAATAATAAGGTGGGTTAATCCCTTTTCAAGTGAACTCGACCAACACACTGCGGGAAGCAACTATGGAACGTCGTGAATTTTTGGGGTGGGTGGGTATCGGTCTGATCGCGGTGTCTTTACCTGTGGCGATCGCCGCCTGCACCCCCAGAGATGACAGGAACTCAGACAACCCCTCATCCAACCCCTCATCATCTAATGACACACCCACAGATCCCGATCTAGAGGGGTTTATGCCGATTGGGTCCGTCACTGATTTAAACGAACGAGGTTTTCTCTACAATAGCCAAACCAAAATTATGGTTGTTCGCCACGGTGCTACATTTTCAGCCCTGAATCCAATCTGCACCCATAGTGATTGTCCAGTGGAATGGGATACCACCACAGCCATGCTTTCCTGCCCGTGCCATGGCTCTAAATTTGCCACCGATGGCACCGTTCTCACCGGACCCGCCACAGAAAGTCTAGCCAACTACGATCAGGTTAAAGAGGTCGATGGCATCGTTCTGGTTAAACCTATTTAGTCCTGATCCCAAAACTAGGACCAGGACAGTTTTGGCTCTGGTGCCCTGCCTCTGGCTGGGTACCCCAACTGGAGCCTCTGACTCCGGCTAAACATGAGGCACAAAATTCTCCGGAGTTTTTCAATTTTCAAGCCTAGGGAGATTCCTGCATAGGCCCCATCCCCTCCTCCGTCGTGCGACTAGTGGGTTGAAAGGCATCCGGGATAAACGGGGTCGAAGGCGTTGGGTCGGATGGCGGTCCTCCCCGGCCCGGTCGTCCAGAAATATCCCCTGGATCAGACGGGTTCGCTGGTTCCGCTGGTTCGGCTGGTTCTCCAGGATCACCGGGGTCCGCTGGTTCGGCTGGCTCCGCTGGTTCGGCTGGCTCTCCAGGATCACCGGGGTCCGCTGGCTCCGCTGGCTCGGCTGGCTCGGCTGGCTCTCCAGGATCACCGGGGTCCGCTGGTTCCGCTGGCTCGGCTGGCTCTCCAGGATCACAATCACATGGCTCAGGTGGCTCTACTGGATCAGGCGGGTCTACTGGCTCAGGTGGCTCTACTGGATCAGGCGGGTCCACCACATCGGGTAAGGGTTCAGAGATCGGCTCAAAGGGATCATTAATTACATCTCCGACCGGGTCCGGCATGGTCGGAGGCTCGACCGGACCATCAACCGGAGGTTCAGGGAGTGGATCATCCATGGGATCTGGCATCCCATCATCAATCGGGTCAAAGATTCCATCGCCAACATTGACTATATCCTCAGGAGTCAGGGCATCTGTCGTGTTTACAACATTGTCCAGACTATCGCTAAAGGCCGCATCTTCGGGGAATGCCTCAAGGTTCGGCGTTTGACTGGAAAAGGCCGATGTGGATTCGATAGTCCAGGCACTATGGATGAAGAAGGGATTATCGACATGGGGCTGGGTCAGGGTACCGGATTGGGCGGCTAAACCATCCTGGGTTTCTTGTTGCACTGGGGCCAAGGGAGAGTTGGCACCAACATTATCAGTGTCGGCAATCCCCAGTTCGTCATTGCGATCGCCCCCTCCCTCTTGTTGGGCCGACCAAATAGAAGCACCATCCCTCCCATCCCCAGATAACCCAAGTCCCTGGACCAAACCACTGGTCTGGTAAAAAATGTCAAGGTCGAAGCTAAACACTTGAGGGGGGCGATCGCCCACAATTACAGCAAGATGTCCCGCCTCCAACTCAATCGGAGTCAAACCCGCACCATCATCAGATTGCCCCCCATTTTCCTGGGCATTAGTAGCCACTTCAATCCCACTGGTGGTCAAGGCCCCAATTAAAGTGACAGATTCATCCGGCGTGTCTCCTTCAATAAAGCGCCCGAATAAGCCTGAACCACGAATGCCCGCCGTAGCGTTGGGTGTACGCAGTTGGCTCGTCCCCTGACCTGGAGGAATTAAGAGCAACACCGTCCCCTCTTCGAGGTCGAAGGTCCGAGTATCTGGTTGGAATCGGAACAAGGCCAACTCACCCAACCGGGCCAAGGTGCCATCGTTAAACTCCAACTCAGCCAAGGCTTGTTGGGCGGTCGTAATCGCATCGCCAGGTACCAACCGATCCGACACTTGAGCCGATCGGGCCGATGCGCCATTCGGAATCAACTCAACCCGGTTGCGTAACCGCTGGATTTCTGCCCTAGTTAACAGGGTATTAGCCTGAGCAAGGGGTATCGGTCCGGTCAGACCAGTGATACCACACACGATGCCAATGGCTATGGTTTGTCTGTGCATCATTAACACTCCTCGCTTAAGGCCAACTAACGGTCAAATCAAATTCATCAAAGCAATGCTATGTATCTATAGTAGATTGGCACTAGGATGTGCGATCGCCCATCACACCCATACACCCCATTAGCGGCACCCATCACATCTATATATTCACATCTATATATTCACATCTATATATATGTATACCCACAGCATACTTAGATGTACTTTACGGTCTTCCTTGCAAAACTTTATAAAGTTTTTTTTCTCTTCGGCAGAACGTCAAAGAACCATCGCTACTTAATTCAATGTAAAAAATAGTCGAGTTCCCCGCAAAACAAATACAGTCGCGGCCTAACGGCTAACCAAGGACCAGTAGAGCAACGACCACCACT
>JAYKIC010000556.1:0-11189 GCA_035284985.1 Leptolyngbyaceae cyanobacterium | reverse complement strand
CCCTAAATCCCTTCTCCCACAAGGGGAGAAGGGACTTCAAACCAGGTTCTTGGGTCGAAAGCCCCTCTCCCGCTCTGGGAGAGGGGTTGGGGTGAGGGTAGTTTGAGTTTTGTCAGTCAATCAGGTTTGGGCGATCGCCGCCACAAGTTGCAGATTGAGGGCCATCCCTTTACTAAACTAAAACAATTGGTCAAAATATAAGCAGCCATGGGGACGACCTACTACTAACCCCGTCTTTTAGAAAATCGGAACAAAAACAAATTTAAACATCGAAGCAACCGCACAAACCTACTGGCTAAACCATCTAAAAGTCGCCAGTCATTATAACAATTGGATATTTTCACAATTTCAACCCTGGCTGGGGAATCGGGTTCTAGAAGTGGGTTGTGGTACGGGCAACTTTTCTGAACTGCTGGCTCAGCAGACTCAACATCTCACCGCCCTTGATTTAGACGCAGGCTATGTGCAATACACGAAACAGCGCTTATGCCATTACCCCAACGTTGAGGTATTGCAAGCCGATACCACCCAATTGCCTGAACAAGAGTCTTTTGACAGTATCGTCATGCTAGACGTGCTGGAACATATTGAGGACGACATTACAACATTGAAGCAACTTAAACAGTCACTTAATCCCAACGGGTTTCTAATTATCAAAGTGCCAGCGTTGCAAAGCCTTTATGGTGCCATGGATGAGGTCATTGGCCAGTACCGCCGTTACTCTCAAAAAACATTAAACGTAGCCTTAACGCAAGCGGGTTTTGAACAAAGTCGCCTATGGTATTTCAATATTGCAGGCATTCCGGGGTGGTGGCTCAACGGCTCACTCTTAAAGCGGACAACACCTCCCTCTAGTCAAGTCGGGTTGTTTGATAAAGTCGTGCCTGTATTGAGGCTTGTTGAATCTACGGTAAAGCCTCCTATAGGTTTGTCGTTATTTGCGATCGCCCCTAATCATTAAGCGAAAAGTCATTAACTTGGCGTATTTTTAACCCTGATGCCCTGTCCCCATCTGAGCATCAGTCTAAGAGCCTCTGTGGAGATTCCCCGCGAGACAAGGGGAATCAGGTACGCTGGGAATCAGGCACAAGTTATCTTGCCCATTACCCTAGCCTAATTTGATGATTGACAGCTTACCCCGCATTATCCGTCTTCATGTCTATGGCTGTTGGTTCAATGATAGATTCAGTTTGTGGTTCCTTCACTGCCAATATTTCATGGATTTTCCCTTCCATGAGTGTATCGATTGAAATATTTTCCACTAAACCGATTTTGGGTGCAATGCCATTTAAGGTAAATCCCATAGTTATTATATTTTGGAGATACTCTACCGCCTCGTTCTGAGTCTGAAAGCTACCAGGGTAGAACTCGAAAATAATGGAGAGATGTTCTTGGTCAGAAATGAGACGTTTCATCCCTGCAAAAATTTCGGCTTCGCTACCTTCTGCGTCAATTTTAATAAAATCGATGTTAGTGCTGGGGGGAAAGTAGGAATCAAGGGCGATCGCCTCTACCTTAAGAATTTCAACTGCGTCGTGTTCTTCTTGAAGTGCCCTAGTATGAAGTGATTGGTTTTGGTCATCAGTTTTTTGAATCCCGACCGAGCTAGAACCCTGAAAATGCCGTCTTTTGTTGAATTGCAATGTTGTATTGGTACTATATACCGCTTTGTTAACAGGGATAGTTCGTTGCCCTAAACCATTGATGGTAACGTTTCGATAAATCAGATCACAGAGTTCTTGGTTAACTTCAAAACTATAAACATGACCTGATTCGCCCACCAAGGATGCGGCAATTAGGGTGTAGTAGCCTAGGTTTGCACCAATATCAATAACAGTCATGCCTTCCTTAATATGATCAATAAAAACCTGTGTAACCCACGGTTCCCAAGTTCCTCCCATCAGCAAGTGAGGGGCAAGGGAAATATCTTGAGTTTGCACAATCATTTTATGACCGTATAGGGTGCGGGTTAAGGCATTTTCATTACCAAGATAAACTGAAGATTGGTTACTATCTAATTTCTCAATTCTTTGATTTAATTGACGTAAGAGTCGTTTGATATCTTTATTATCCTGCCGGAGTTGTTGAATCTTGGCTTTGAAACCAGATGATGTGTCCTTGCTAAAAAAATCCAGCTTTTTATGACGAAATGCGGTGAAATGTGGATCGGTATAAGATAAAGGTACTATCTTTTTAGCCGAAGTAAACACGATAAAAACTTCGTTAGCAAAAACGGGCCAAAGATTCGCTTCAATCTGATTGATTAGTGACAAGGATAGTTTTTGTAGTTCCCCTTTATGGACCATTGCCCATGTCCAAGATTGAGTTTGAGCTTGGGTGCTGGAATAGTCAATAATAGGGCGAGATAGGTGAGTGGAAATGTCGCTTGGAGCCAAAACATATTCGTCTTTTTTAGATTTTTTTTCCACAAAGCGAATCGCTGCACTCCAATATTCATCTAAGGATGCTGAGGTTTGATGCATGTCACACTACGCTCTAAAACTACAATAATAATAGGTTTTCCTATTTTACAGGAATGAGGTTGATAGCTGATCGACTGACAAAACTCTTGACAGGCTGATTCCACCATAGGTTGGGTTAGCGACAGCGTAACCCAACGAAACGTTTGCAGCTGTTGGGTTATTGCCAAAGGCAAGGCTTACGAGAACGTAGCCTCAACCCAACCTACTTAGTGATCTTTTGTCAGCCAATCAGGGTTGATGGTCTGTCATCATTTGGTTAGAGGGGCAATCAAATGATATTAACGCTGAAGGTATTGAAGAATGCCACGGGCGATCGCCTGGGCCGTTAATGATCGATAGGAATCCGTGGCTAAGAGTGGGGCATCGTCCGCCCCGGTAACAAAGCCAATTTCCAATAACACCGCTGGCATGGAGGTGCGGCGAATCACGTAAAATCCCGCTTGGCGCACACCGCGATCGCGCCGTCCTGTGGCCTGAATCAAACTATTGTGGATGTATTGGGCTAAGGGTAAGCCTTGGGCGGAATAGTAATAGGTTTCAATGCCATTGACATCAGGACGGCTCATGCTGATGGCGTTAGCGTGAATGCTGACAAATAAGTCGGCATTAGCATTTTCGGCAATATCGACCCGGGGTTGTAAATCCAGGGTGCGATCGGTGTTACGGGTCATTACCACCTGTACCCCTTGCTGTTCTAGCAGGGCCGCCACTTCCAGGGAAACGGGTAGCACCACATGCTTTTCGTATAAATCACCAATGCCGACCGCCCCTGGATCACGGCCACCATGCCCCGGATCAATCACGAGTACCACCCGGCTGTTAGGGGCTTGGGGTAAGGCAATTGTGCCACCGGACGTTGTGGGCAATGCAGGAATGGCGGTGCCTGCTGGTTGCATGGCCATCGCCAGGGCGGCAGTGTCAGGTTGGAAAATGGTGCCCAATTGAATGCCAGCGGCAGGTAAAAATGAGATGATGACGCGATCGCCATCCTCATAGGCTCGCAACCGCACCAATGGACCCTCACTGGGCAATTCTGGGTTGAGGGCATTTTCTCCCAAGCGAGCATTGGGAATCACAATTTGGTAATCGGTGGTGGCGCGGTCCCAACCAGAGGCATAGTTGGCGATCGCCCCATTCGCCTCAACGGTCAACTGGGTACCCTCATCCGTTAACTCAACCCGACGAATCGTAATGGGTTCATCCACGAGTGTCTCAACAAGGGCATTCCCCGTCACTGGAGGATCAACACGGGGAACCTCAAGGGTAGAGGAGGGCCGCACCGCTACATTCCCGGTTGGAACCATCACAATCCCACCTAAGGGACTGGCCGTTACCTGCCAGTTCTGTTCTTCATCCTCCCGTTCCAAAGTAAACCGGACCACCGGATCTTCATCTTCATCCACGTCCAGTTGTTCCACCGTTAACCGTTCCACCCCAAATTGATTCAGGGCCACATCAGTCTGGGTAAACTGGCTGGATAAGGTCGTGTTAGCCAAGTCAATCAAGAGTTTGTGGCGATCGCGCCGACGGCGACCCCGTTGCACCTCAATTTCAGGAACAGCCCCCGCCGTGGTCAAAAAGAACCCATCAGGGGTAACCCGAAACCCATCCAACCGCGTCGCTGCTCCCGGCACCATTGGAGTCGGCTCCTGAGCCGAAACAGCAGCGGGAACTGGAGCCGGAGTGGCAGTGGTCGGAGCCGGAGCCGGACTATTGGCCCCTGAAGCAGCACTAGCGCCATCAACAACCTGAAGCGCTGGCAATTGCACCAACCATTGGGTCGGTGTCGATCCCTGCACCCGTACCTGCTGGGGGTCCACGGTATAGCCCGGTTCCAATTCAATCACCAACCGGGTGGTTTGGGCATCAAACTGCCCCACCCGCACTTCCCGCACGCCACCGCCAATCACCTGAGAATCGGTGGAACGATTGAACGTTACCCCCGGTAGATCAATCACCACCCGAGTGGGATCACTAATCAATTGGGCACGGGGACGCACCGCCTCATCCGTGGTGAACGTCAAGCGATTATCGCTGCGGTTAAATCGCCAAAACTGGAGTTCCCCCGCCTCCGCAACCGATGAAATGAGCAGGGAGCCAACAACCCCCAAGACACCCGGAAGAAGTTTATATAATCTCATGGCCCAGCTTCTCCTTATGGCCTGTACAAGGGATTGCATGAACCACCGTTTCGCCTCGCACTTCAGTCGGCAGGTCCGGCAATCGTTAGCCCATCAATTATTACATTACCGATGCCCATAGTAGCTTAGCAGTGGATCAATCTGCTTTCATTTCCAGGGAGAATCTCATTGGAGCAATTGAGAAATTGCAAAAATTGTAAAAAATCCTCAAAAATGAACTTTTGTAACAGCGAGCCGCCGAATTCTGCAAAGGGGAGAGACGCTGGATGATAAGCTTACAGATGGACTTTAAGTGTGTATTAATTTCGCAAGGAACGTAGTAATGACCGGACCCTCTGATATTCCCTATTTGTTGAGAGCAACGCGAGGTGAGGTGTTGGATCGGCCTCCCGTTTGGATGATGCGGCAAGCGGGTCGATACATGAAGGCTTACCGGGACTTGCGGGAGAAGTATCCATCGTTTCGGGAACGGTCTGAAATTCCAGACGTAGCCATTGAGGTTTCGCTCCAGCCTTGGAAAGCGTTCAGGCCGGATGGCGTGATTCTCTTTTCTGATATTGTTACCCCCTTGCCCGGTATCGGCATTGGCATGGATATTGCTGAAGGGCGTGGTCCCATTATCGATGACCCGATTCGGACCCAGGCCCAAGTGGATGCACTACGCCCCTTGGAACCAGATGAGTCCCTACCCTTTATTCGCCCCATCCTTAAGGCACTGCGAGACGAGGTAAAAAATGACGCGGCGGTGTTGGGCTTTGTGGGGGCACCTTGGACCTTGGCGGCTTATGCTGTAGAGGGGAAGGGGTCCAAATCCTACTCCGTTGTGAAAAATATGGCCTTTTCGGAACCTGCCATGTTGCACTCGTTGCTCAGTAAGCTGGCGGATTCGATAGCAATTTATGTAAAGCACCAAATTGACTGTGGTGCTCAGGTGGTGCAAATGTTTGATTCTTGGGCGGGGCATTTGTCACCCCAAGATTTTGAAACCTTTGCCCTGCCTTATCAGAAACAGGTATTTGACGAGGTCCGCAAAACCCACCCAAACACGCCCCTGATCCTGTTAATCAGTGGGAGTGCGGGGTTGTTAGAGCGGATGAAGTTGGCTGGTCCCGATATGATTAGTGTGGACTGGACGGTGGATATGGCGGATGCTCGCCGCCGCTTGGGAGATATGAAGGTGCAGGGCAACCTTGATCCGGGGGTATTGTTTGGTTCCCATGAGTTTATTCGAGAGCGTATCCTCGACACCATCAAGAAAGCGGGGAATAGCGGTCATATTCTCAACTTGGGTCATGGGGTGCTGAAGGATACTCCAGAGGACAATGTGCGGTTCTTCTTTGAGACAGCAAAGCAAGCGGATCAGTTGTTGGCGGCGATCGCCTAATTTCCCCAAACAACGTTGTAGAACTCACTGGAATCGGATGAAACAACTGGGGCGGGGCAGCGGGTGCTGCCCTGCATTTGCATTTTTCCAGTGAGTCCCCCAGTTTGACTGTTAAGGGCTTGATAGAATGGACTCAGGGATTGATCGATTGGCCTTGATGGATTAGCCCAGGCGGAACAACAACGGTTAGAGCAATATGGTATTTTTTTCACTTCTCTTGCTCTTGGTATTAGTCACTGGAGTCTTGGTCGTTCGGGCTTACCTCGGCCAACGCCGGAGCACTGCCGTTGAAGCGATCGCGCCGCAAACGGGTCTAACGTTTTTGGGCAATGGCAACCACTTGATTCCCGATGCGGTATGGGAGTTTAGCCTTTTCTCGAAAGGGCGATCGCGCACCATCGGCAATGTGTTACAGGGCCAGATTGACGACAATGAGTTATTCATCTTTGACTATCAGTACACCACAGGCAGTCGCAAAAATAGCCACACCCACACCTTTACCGTAGCGCTGATTTGGCTGAGGGGGATTCAGCTCCCCGCCTTTTCCCTCATCCCTAAAAATTTCTTCCATCGCATTGGTTGTATGTTTGGCTATCAAGATATTAATTTTGATGGCTATCCACAATTCTCTGAACTCTATCTATTACGCGGCTCCGATGAATATGGCATTCGTTCCCTATTCAATCATTGGTTGTTATCGTTCTATGCAAGAAACCCTGCAACCTGTTCAGAGGGCATGGGTAAGGCGTTGCTCTACTATCACACGGATGGTAAGCTAAACCCTACGAATTGGCCTAATTTATTGGCTGAGGCCCAAGAAGTAGCGAGATTGTTAGGTAAAGCGACAAAGGGATAAAAAACAATTGCTGGTATTTTATCGGATGATTAGGAGGCGATCGCTCCCCCTAATCACCCATGGCTTAAGAACGGTATAGTTGAATGGAACAGTCACCTGGGGTAAGGTCTCACCATGCCCCGTTCCGCCATTCTCGACAAAAACCAGACCTATACCTTTAGCCAATACTTTGAGTTAACCGCTGATCCAGAGGACATTTTTGCCGAATTTGATACCCGGTGGGCAAAATTTGCTGATTATTGAAGCCAAACAAGCAGACTTGGCCCGTGACTTTGTGCAATTTGAGCATTGGCAGTATGGCCGGAGCCGTCAACACGGGCAGCGGTAGCGCCTCCGCCTCCGATTTCACTTAAAACATCACCAACACGGAATCGAAGCAAACCTTGGCCGAAGCCGCCGCCGAAATTCAGGCATTGCTGAAGCAGTTGGAACAGAGCTACGCCGCCGATTCCATGACCGGAAAAATGCAGATGGCCACCGCAGCAGTGGAGAAAATTGAGAAAAATCCCAGCTTGAAGCAAAAGGCAGTGAATGCGCTGGTCGATGGTGGGACAAAGGCATAGGAAGTCACCATCAATCATCCCGTTGCCACTTTTGTAGTAGGGGCAATTGAAGAATGAACAGGAAAGTAGGGTGGGCATTGCCCACCTTAAAAATAGGCTAAACCTGCGCGTACTTGGTAGATCGTAGGGTCGGCATTGCCCACCTTAAAAATAGGCTAAACCTGCGCGTACTTGGTAGTCAGCCGACTCAACTGCTGCACCAACAAGCTCAAGAACAAGCCCACATCCGTCACCACTCCGGTAGATTCGACGGAACCGCGATCGCTCAATTTCGTCACCACCGCCGGATTGATGTCCACACACACCAACTTCACCCCTGCCGGGGTCATATTACCCACCCCTATGGAATGGAGCATGGTGGAGAGCATGATAATCAAGTCTGCCCCCTCAATCAACCGAGCATAGTCCTGTTGTGCTTCGATCAAGTCCATTTTAGTGTCGGGTAGAGGACCATCATCTCGAATTGATCCGGCCAGGGAGAAGGGCACATTGTTCTTGATGCACTCGTAAAAGACCCCACTGGTCAACACCCCTTGCTCCACCGCTTTGGCAATACTACCACAGCGACGAATCGCGTTAATCGCTTTGAGGTGGTGACGATGACCACCGTGGACGGACACCCCTCGCTTCATGTCCATGCCCAATGAAGTCCCCATCATGGCTTGTTCAATGTCGTGGACAGCGATCGCATTCCCCCCCAACAACACATGGACGTAATTGTCCCGAATCAGCTTAGTCAGGTGTTCGCTTCCGCCCGTGTGAATCACCACCGGACCCGCCGTGACCACGACCTTACCGCCTTGGTCCCGAATGCGGCGCATATCCCAAGCAATTTGCTCCACAATTAGCTCAACCCGCCGTTCACTGGACACCCCAGCGCCCATAAAGCTGAACTCCTCGGTAGATTTTTTCAAGGACGAGGGTTTGCGGATGGTGCGAATCCCTTCGCTACCCGTCACCACCGATTCCCCTAGTTGCAAATCCCGCAATAGTTTGCAGGTAGCAACTGGGGCAGTGTCCGCCTGGGTGATGGCGATCGCCCCATCCATCCGTTGATTCTGCACCCGTATCCACTGGCCCTGCACCAACACTTCCGTGGGGTAAATCGTAGTGACATAAAAATCATCAGGGGCCACACCTGATTGCACCACAGGTTCCAATGTGGCATCCGTCACCGCTTCCGGCAACGACACCGCGCCCAAATCCACCAACTGGCCCATAATTTCTTCCAGCACCGCCCCATCGGGAGCTGACACTTTCACCTCCGCCACCGACTGGTCCTGACGCTGACGGCCCAAGTTAAAGTTGAGGACTTGAAAACTACCCCCAGTGGACACAATTGTATCCAATACCTTATTAATCAAACCAGAGTCCAGCAAATGGCCCTCTAGATGAACCACCCGATTCTGAATCGTGCTGGAATGGGGTAAAGCTTGACGGGGTTCGGTTGTCCGGAGCGTTAAGCATTTGGCGGCTCCACCTGCCTTGAGAAATTCAGTCAGGGGCGTTTCCCGTACCGTAAAACCCCGTTCCTCAAGGGTTTGCTTTAATTCATCACTGGCCTGATTCATCACCACCGTATAGCCCACATTCACCGTATTGCAGGCAAAGTTCACCGCATCTACTTCACTAATAGCGATGCGCTTCTCCTCCGGCACCCGCATTTCAATCAAGCGGTTGGAATAGGCATCGAAGGCGGCAGGATAGTAGAGTAAATAGCCATCGGTGAGGGGACAGAAGCAAGTATCCAGGTGATAGAAGCGCTCATCCATCAATCGCAGGGACAACACTTCAATGTCCAGCCATTCCGCCAAATAGGGATGGGAATCTAGCTCAGAGCGGAAGCCGTACCCTGCCCATAGCCAGCGACCGGCCCGATCCAACAGGGCATCACCAGCCCCTTCAAAGGGTAAACTTTCGGGCAGTTGATGGACCGTATATCCCTGTTCTTCAAACCACTGCTTGAAGTGGGGTTCTTCCCCTTGCCGTTCTGGATGGAAAAAGCGACTGAGGACGACGGTTTGATCTAACACTAACCCAGCATTTGCGGTAAACACCATGTCAGGCCAGCCCTGCTGAGGTTTGACTAGTTCAACTGTGGCGTATTCTTGCAGAATTTGAAACAGGGCATTCCACTGTTCTTCAGCGCGATCGCGGGACGACCGATGCACATTTCCTTCCATCCAAGGATTAATGACATAGTCCACATCATAATGATGGGGCGGACACATTAAAATCTTTACTGCACCAGTCATCGTTAAACCAACCTTTACCCTTACAACTTCGGCATCCTATCATAGCTGAACCCAAGAACCAGGGTAAGATTTTTATGATGTAAAAGTCAAGATTTTATCACAATTGCCGAATCACAATTGCCGAATATGGTCAGCATCCCGGTTCTGCCAAAAACTAGGGAATCCACCTTATAGCGATCGCCCCATTGGTTAAGCGTTTTTTTAAGGGGAATTCCCGTTCAGGATTAGGAGGACTCCTTTAGAATCAGAAAGCTAGGACTGCTTGGCCGTTATTACTGCAACTGTACTGGATTGCCCATGGGTTACGAACCGCTCCACCATAAATATCGCCCCCAAACCTTTGCCCAGTTGGTGGGACAGGGGGCGATCGCCACCACCCTCAGCAGTGCCCTCAACCAACGGCGGATTGCCCCCGCCTATCTGTTTTGTGGTCCACGGGGAACGGGAAAAACCTCCAGTGCCCGAATTTTGGCCAAGTCGCTCAACTGCATCAGTGGGGACAACCCCACCGCCCAACCTTGCGGTCAGTGTGAGAGTTGCAAAAGCATCACCGCCGGATCAGCGCTAGATGTGATTGAAATTGACGCGGCGAGTAACACGGGTGTAGACAATATCCGAGAATTGATTGAGCGATCGCAATTTGCTCCAGTGCAATGCCGCTATAAGGTTTATGTCGTAGACGAATGCCATATGCTCAGTACCGCCGCGTTCAATGCCCTGCTCAAAACCTTGGAGGAGCCACCCGATCGCGTCGTCTTTGTCCTGGCTACCACCGATCCCCAGCGAGTATTACCGACCATCATCTCCCGCTGCCAGCGGTTTGATTTCCGGCGAATCGCCCTGCCTGACATGATCGAGCATTTGGGGGCGATCGCCCGTCAAGAATCCATCGACATCGCGGATGAAGCCCTGCAATTGGTGGCCCAAGTCGCCCAAGGAGGGCTACGGGATGCGGAAAGTTTGTTAGATCAACTCAGTCTCACCGATGGGCAAATTGGCATTGATCACGTTTGGGATCTGGTGGGGGCAGTGCCGGAGCGGGATTTGCTGGCGTTGGTGAAGGCGATCGCCACCGATGATGGCATTGCCGTGTTGGATAACGCCCGTCACCTGATGGATCGGGGTCGGGAGCCGTTGATTGTGCTGCAAAATTTGGCGGGATTTTACCGGGATTTATTGATTGCGAAAACAGCAGGCGATCGCCAAGACTTAGTAGCCATCACCCCACCCACTTGGGCTGAACTCTGTGCCTTTGCCCAAACCATTGATTTATCCTTCATTCTTCAAGGTCAAAAGCGGCTACGGGAAAGCGAAGTTCAAGTGAAAAACACCACCCAACCCCGCCTCTGGTTAGAAATCACCCTGATGGGACTGCTGCCCTCCTCCCTCCTCCCCAGCCAACCCACCGCCCCCCTCCCACAACCGCCAACCCGCGCTCAACCCACTCCCATTCCCGCCCCTCAAACCTCACCTGCCCCCACCCCAGTTCCAGTGGTGGCAACCCCTG
>JAYKIC010000555.1:0-3272 GCA_035284985.1 Leptolyngbyaceae cyanobacterium | reverse complement strand
GGTCGGTTGTATCTGGGCGGCGAGGAGCGGGATATCCTCGCCGCATCCCAGGCCGTGTTGACGGCGATGGAGAATGTGCCAGGTCGCAGCCCTAATAGCGATCGCCTCGAATAATTCAAATCGCATTTCCCTCGTTCCCTCCATCCTCCATCCCCCATCGGAACACCGGGTAGGAGAACGACATTTACTCGACGTAGGCATTGAATCATGGCAACCCTAGAGCATCTGGCCCTGCTGCGAGAATCCCCCAGCAGATGGCACCAGTGGAAACAGCAATACTCCCAAGTCGCCCTTGATCTGAGTCAGGCCCAACTCCAACGGGTTGATTTCCGCCAGCGGGATTGTTCGGGGGTGAATTTTAGCTCGGCGGATCTCACCGCCGCTAATTTTAAAGGGGTTCAATTGCATCAAGCTCAGTTCAATAATGCGATCCTACATCGGGCTGAGTTGAGGGGAGCGATCGCTCCCCACACCAGTTTTGTCGCCGCTAGTTTGGTAAACAGCAATCTTACGGGCATTGACCTGCAACAATCCAACCTCATCGGAGCCGATTTGCGGGGAGCTAACCTCAGCCACAGTAGTCTTTATCGGACCCACCTCGTTGGAGCTAACCTCTATAATGCCCAACTCGTCCATGTTGAGGGCCACGGCACCCAACTGAAAAAAGCCAGCTTGAATCGGGCTATCTTATACCACGCTCATTTACATTACGTCCACCTCAGTCAAGCCACCCTCCACGAAGCCGAACTGGCCAGCGCCTACCTGTGCCATGTTAATTTGACCCAAGCTAGCCTCCAATCCGCCCATTTCAATAGTGCATATCTCTTCGATGTGGACTTGAGCGACGCTAACCTAACGGCGGCTGATTTTCGGCGGGCCACCCTGGTACGGGTGACGTTTACCGGGGCCAACCTGAGCCACACCAACTTTCGGGGTGCTACTTTTATTCGTTGCAACCCTAGCCATGAGGCGCGATCGAGTACTAATTTGTCCGAGGTGCAGTATCTTCCTTAGACCTGTCCGAAAATTGGGAGTAGTTTTAACCATGGCCCTCTCAGACCGTTCTCAGCCCAAAACTTCACCCGCTTCTTATAATGAGTGGTGTGTTCACGGTGACCAGATTTTTCCATCGCTCATAAAGTTAAGGATTTTAGATTCATGGGTTTATTCGGTTTTGGCAAGAAAGCAACGCTTCCCACTCCTGAGGAAGCCCTTCCTGGACGCAGCGCAGAAATGCCCGTCCCCGACCAGCACTTTGTCAACGGCAATCCCCTCAAGCCTCCCTTTCCCGCAGGCATGGAGCAAGCCATGTTCGGTCTCGGTTGTTTTTGGGGGGCGGAACGGAAGTTTTGGCAAGCGCCTGGGGTCTTTTCCACGGCGGTTGGCTATGCCGCTGGGATTACCCCCAACCCCACCTACCAGGAAGTTTGCACCGGGATGACGGGCCACAACGAAGTCGTGCTAGTGGTGTTCGACCCCAAAGTTATTACTTACGCCGACCTACTCCGCATTTTTTGGGAAAGCCATAATCCTACCCAGGGGATGCGCCAAGGGAATGACGCGGGAACCCAGTATCGCTCTGGTATCTACTGTTACTCAGCCGCCCAGAAACAAACGGCTGAAGCCTCTAAGGAAATGTACCAACTGGAACTCGACAAAGCGGGTTATGGTGCCATTACGACTGAAATTTTAGAGGCCCCCACCTTCTACTATGCTGAGGATTATCACCAGCAGTACTTGGCGAAGAATCCGGGAGGTTACTGTGGTTTGGGTGGCACTAATGTGTCTTGCCCTGCGTTGGCTACAGCCTAGCTGAAGCAGGCATCGCCCAGTGGATGAGGTGTAGCCAGATCCAAAACTGGAATGAGGATTCGTTCAAGCTCCAGCAGTTGCGTTATGCTTTGGGTGAAAAACGCCCAGATTATTGCGTTTCTCTGGGCAACCCACAAATGAGTGAACCTTCATGATGTTTTTGAATCCATGGCGGAGACGCTTCAGGGCCAGTCTCCTTTTTCTGGCGATGACTAGTTTGCTGGTGGCGATCGCCCTCGATCCCTTGTTCCCCGTTCAAGCCCAACAAGCCCCAGCCCCAGATCAAGATAACTGGGCTATCCTCGAACAGAATATTTTGATCGAGCATAATAAAGTGCGCGAAAATCCAGCTAGCTATATTCCGATTATGGAAGCCTATTTGGCGGCTATGGATGATCGGGGCAATGTGCTGAATACCTGTGGTCCCAACTGTGTATTGCAGACAGTGGAAGGGAAAGCGGCGGTGGAAGAGGCGATCGCCTTTCTGAGAAATCAACCCACCCTCGACCCCATTGAGCAATCCCCTGGAGTGGCCCAAGCAGCCCAAGGCCATGCCCAGGATCAATCGCGGGGGACAACGGGGCACACCGGATCGGACGGCAGTGATCCGGGGCAGCGCTTTCGGCGACAAGGGGTGCAAGCCTTGGGCTGGGGCGAAAACATTGCCTATGGTTCACCCACGGCCCAAGAAGTGGTCCGAGATTTGATTATTGATGATGGGGTTCCAAGTCGCGGACACCGCACTAATATTTTTAAGCCGGATTGGACTCATGCTGGCGCTGGGTGTGGAGTCCATGCCGCTTTTCGCAATGTTTGTGTGATTGGCTATATCATTGCATCCCAAGATCCCTCAGAGAAAATGGGCGATCCCAGGACGATCACTCCCGTGCCAGGGGGCGACCAATTTGAGGTCATCAATAATGGTACGGTGGAGTTGCGATCGCTCCAAATAGGCAACACTAATATTTTAGGCCGTTCCCTCGCTTCGGGACAGTCCCGCACCCTTTACCTGACTGGGGATCAATGCAGTACGGACTTACGCATTCAGCTAGGGGGAAATTATGCGCCACTGGATTGGCCAGGATTGCCCCTTTGCGGATCGGTTCTGACCATTGATGAACAAAATGGCTTTAGTCTGCAATATTGGCGACGTTAAGCATCGTTTCCCTTGGTTTCATCCCGTTTCACTGAAGCCAAGGGGGGCCATTGCTTCAGACAAAGATTTAAAGAGATGCAAGGGATAGGCTTAAATTTCTGGTTCTGGTTGTAAGCTGTGATGGGGTCTTTGCTCAGCACCAATGTTAACGCTAATGATTGGGCTGGCTGATGGATCGCCTGATTGACTGACAAAACTTTGCCCCTCTTCCCTAAATCCCTTCTCCCAAAAGGGGAGAAGGGACTTCAAACCAGGTTCTTGGGTCGAAAGCCCCTCTCCCGCTCTGGGAGAGGGGTTGGGGTGA
>JAYKIC010000554.1:0-3962 GCA_035284985.1 Leptolyngbyaceae cyanobacterium | reverse complement strand
CCAAATTTTGGTGAACCAGGAGGCTCACGGGTCTTAACCCCCAGCCGTCAAACCTCGAATATTGTGGCGATCGCCCCTCCCGATATCGCTCAACCGGGCTGGGGCGAACCGGGAGGATCACGGGGATCGGTGCTAGGTGGAGTAGAAAGAATAGACCGTACCCTAGTCGCGCTGGTCGATGATGGTCCAGCCCTAGCGGTCTATCCCACCCTGTTCATCTACTTGCCCGATTTGGTGGAAGCTGTGACCAGCGTTTATGGTCCTCTGAAAATAACCATCACCCTATTGGATAGCCAAGGAACCGTGGTGCATGAAGCCAGTCGTCTGACTCCTGATACCGCTGGAATTCTGGGTATCCCTTTGGCCGATCTGGAAGGCTTAGCCCCACTGCTCTCCAACCAAGTTTATGAATGGCAACTCCAAATTGCATCCCTTGATCCAAACTTGGTTCTAGAAGGCGCAATCTTGATGGGGCGAATTGAACAATTGGATGGGTCAGCAGTTGAGTTTCCAGTGAATACGATGACGGTACCGGAAGATTACTCGACCTATGGGGATGCGGGAATTTGGTACGACGCAGTGGCGATCCTGTTTAGCCAATGGCAAGTTACACCGGATGACCCCGTCCTAGCATCGGCACTTCAGGAACTATTACTTTCTGTTGGCTTAGAGGATCGCATCAGCCCACATTCTTTTATTGGTTACTGGTCTGACCTAGAAGAAATTGATAATGCAACTATAGATGAGGACGAGGAGAGCCAAACAGGGCACTCTAATAGTTCTAACGGAATGGGGAGCACATTTATCCCTCCATCGGTCGAATTAATTCCCATGGGCAGTCCGGGAGGCACGCGGTGATGACGGGAGGAGGACAGGGATTGAGGCGATCGCGTCTTTGGGGTATGGGTTGGCTATTGGGGGGAGCACTTCTGCCGTTTGCCCTCCCCTGTCGTGCATTGGAGCCAGATCTCCCTTTTCCACAAATTGCCCAAGTGATTGACTACCCTCTTCCCGTCAGTGATACCCGTGGGAGCCAGTGGTTTCAGCAAGGGAATCAGCTATTTCAATCCAGTCAATTCGGCTCGGCGTTGGAAGCTTATGGGCAGGCGCTAACGGTGATGGAGACCATCGAGCCAACCCCTGACAACCTGTTGTTAGAGGGAAATATTTTGAGTAATGGGGCGATCGCTGCCCGGATTTTGGGTCAACTGGATCAGGCGGAAATTTATGTGACGGAAGCGATCGCCCTTGCCCGTACCCTGGACAATCAGGATTTGCTGGCCCGGAGTCTGAACGAGGCGGGGGTGATTGCCTACAGTCGCAGTCAATTTGACTTGGCCCTAGGGCATTACCAGCAAGCCCTAGAGATAAGTCGTGCGATTGGCAACACTCAAGTAGAAATTCATGTTCTCGACAACATGGGTGTGGTATATCGGCGGCGGGGAGCGTATGATCAAGCGCTAACGCTGCACCAACAAGCCTTGACCGTATTTGAAGCAGATGGTTCTTTGGCCGATCCGTCGATTCATGCTCGGATTCTTAACAATATTGGCATCGTTTGGAGTTTATATGGTGATTATGTCAAGGCGTTGGACTTCAATTTGCGAGGATTGGCGATCGCCCAGCGAGAAAATCAGCCCTTTGTCGAGGGCCGCATTCTCAGCAGTATTGGGTTCACCTATGGGGAACTGGGCAACTATGACCAAGCCTTGAATTTTTTACAACGGGCGTTAACGGTCACGGAAACCTTGGGCAATCAGGCGGAATTGGGTCGGGTCTTGAATAATTTGGGGACCATTGCCCTGCGACAAGGGGATTATGCTGGGGCGATCGCCTACCTGGAACGGAGCCTATCGATTCAGCAAGCCATGTCCAATGATATTGATGTGGCGATTAATTTTAACAATTTAGGTCTAGCTCACTGGAATTTGGGGGAGTACGATACGGCTCTCCATTATTACCAGCAAGCCTTGGAGCTTCAGCAGGATATTGGCGATCGCCCCGGTGAAGCCTACAGTTTGGCCAGCATCGGCACGGTGTCTTTCAGTACGGGGGACTATACCCGATCCCTGGAGGCGTTTGAGCGATCGCTGCAAATTTTCCGCAACATTGGAGCCAACAATCGGGTGGGAGATACCCTTAACAGCATCGGCGGCATCCACTACAGCCTGGGGCAACTGGAAACCGCCTTAGATTACTACCAGCAAGCGGCGGCTATGCGGCGGCAGGTGGGCGATCGCCCCGGATTGGCCACCACCCTCAATAATCTGGGGTTGGTGTACAGTCAACGGGATGACAACTCGGCAGCACTGGCAGCATTTGAACAGGCGTTGGCAATCCGGCAGCAGGTGGGCGATCGCTCCGGTGAAGCCAGCACCCTCAATAGCATTGCCGCCCTAGCGAATCAGTTACAGCACTACGATCGGGCCATGGACACCGCCCAACAAGCCCTCAGCCTTTACCGCACCGTCGGCAATCCCATCGGCGCGGCCAACGCCCTGACCACCTTGGGCACCAGTTACGCCGCCCTCAACCAACCTCAAGCCGCCCTGGATGCCTTTCAAGCCGCTCTCGTGACGTTTCAAGCCTCCTGCAATCGGGAAGGGGAACGATTTATCCTCGGCAGCATCGGTGATAGTTTCGCCGAACAGGGGGAAACGGAACTGGCCATCGTTTTTTACAAACAGGCGGTGAATTTAACGGAGGCGATTCGCCAGGGATTACGGCCCCTAGCCAGTGATGTGCAACAAACCTACACCGATACCGTGGCAAATACCTACCGCCGTTTGGCCGATTTACTATTGCAGGGCGATCGCGTCCTCGAAGCGCAACGGGTATTGGACTTGCTCAAAGTGCAAGAGCTGGATGATTATTTGCAGGGCATGGAACGGAGTGGGGGCACTGAATCCGGTATTGCCCTGCGTCCCGAAGAACAGCAACTTGCCGACCAATTTCAGGCCAATCAAAATCAACTGGTGACCTTGGGACTGGAATTGGAGCAGCTTGAGACCATTGATCCCATAGAGCGCACCCCAGAGCAGCGCGATCGCCTCCTGGAACTCCGCCAATTGCAGCAAACCAGCCGCCAAGCCTTCCGCACATTTTTTGAAGCTGAAGAGATTCAAACCCTCGTGGCCCAACTGCGGCAAACCACTGGAGCCGCTAGCCTGGAATTGACTGAATTGAATGCCCTGCAAGATAATTTGCGATCGCTGACTCAAACCGCCGTTCTCTTCTATCCCCTCGTGTTAGAGGATCGAACCGAGTTGATTGTGGTCACGCCCAATGCGCCCCCCATTCGCCGCACCACCGTTGTGGATCGAGTAGCATTGAATCGAGCGATCGCCCAATTCCGCTCAGCCCTACAAGCGCCCCACATTGCCTCTGTAGCCGAGACCCAGCAATTAGCCCAAACCCTGTACAACTGGCTCATTCGCCCCGTCGAAGCCGACTTGGCCCAAGCTGAAGCCGAGACCATTTTGTACGCCCCCGATGGTCAACTGCGTTACATTCCCCTCGCCGCCCTCCATGACGGGGAGCAATGGTTGGTGGAGCATTACCAAATCAATAATATTACCGCCGCTAGTTTGGCTGATTTGGATAATCGTCCCTTCCAAAATCAGTTGACCGTCCTGGCCGCTGCCTTCACCCAAGGCCAATATCGGGTGCAGGTGGGCGATCGCGTCTTCTCCTTCGGGGGACTAACCTTTGCCGGACAGGAAGTGGAAACCTTGGCCCAACTGATTCCCGCCACCGCCACCCGCCTGGATACCGAATTCAACCCCAACATTGTTTACGAAATGAACGACTTTAGCGTGGTTCACCTAGCCACCCACGCCACC
The DNA here is from genome assembly GCA_035284985.1 of Leptolyngbyaceae cyanobacterium. GTDB lineage: Bacteria > Cyanobacteriota > Cyanobacteriia > CAKZMO01 > CAKZMO01 > JAAHGY01. Next base: position 120 of record JAYKIC010000554.1, on the reverse strand, counting down.
TTCAACCCTGGACCACCTGAAGAGTCCTTCATCCTATTTGGTGATGGTAGCCGTGCCACCCTGGCCGATATCCGCGATTGGAATATTCCCGATGTAGAACTGGTCGTGTTGAGTGCCTGT
>JAYKIC010000553.1:0-6290 GCA_035284985.1 Leptolyngbyaceae cyanobacterium | reverse complement strand
ATGGAACAACGAGATAGAATGTAGCCTTTGTCATCTTTCTTATCGTTTTGACGAACGACAAAGCTAGAACATACGCTACTGAAACATAGTAATGTTGCGAGGACCGATATGCGCCCCTATTCTCTGTCCATAGGACAGCAACGGTATAAGTAAGCGTAGAAGCACCTAAGTAGAAGAAGCACTTATAATTATGACAATAAAGGTATTTGATTGGGGAATGCTCTTAACATGTAATGGGTTATGCCTACAGTCATCGGGATTCCAGAGTCTATTCTTCTCATCAGTGTTTCACCGGATGCCAGAATCTTTACACATTGCACATTAATTGATTCATCAGCTTTATAGGTAATTCATAATGGCGGATCATCCCCTAACATCAAGCTCGATTTTTGCCCAAGATCGGATTGGTCAAACTTCCCCCCCCCCAGCTATCGTAGTCGGATTACCGAGAAGTGGCTCTTCATTTTTAGCCCATGTTCTTTCGACATTAGAGGGATGGTACCTATTTGATGACCTCTATCCCTACCAAAAAGCGAAAGCTTGTGGGGCAAAGGGAACCTTATCCAGCAAGCAATTGGCTACTTTTTTAAATGGTTTAGCGTGGGAAACTCGAGCACGGATTAAGTGGGAACAAAATTTTTCCGCCCCCCAGATGTCCTGGGAAGAGGTCGATCAGATGGAAACCGCTGTCCGCCAAGGGTTTGAATCGGAAAGTGGATGTTGGCATGAGGTCTTACAGGAATGGCTAGTGCGTTTGGCCCATCACCATAATTGTGCTTACTGGGGATATAAGACTCCTCAGGATTTTATGCATATGGAGGAGTTAAGCCAGTTATTTCCAGGGGTCAAGTTCATTTTCATCATGCGTGATCCCCGCAAGGTTATGCGATCGCTCAAAAATTTGCCCAATGAAAAGGGGGGAGATGGCGATCGCAAACAATATCATCCCATCGCTTATAGTGTCTACTGGAAAATGGCCTACGAACGGGTGCAAGCCTTCATTGACTCTGGTTTAGCCCCTGTCCACGTTATCCGTTTTGAAGAACTCATCGCTGATCCTAATCAGCACGCACAAACCTTAGCGGCATTCTTGACCACCTCAGTGTCATCCCCGGTAGAGGTTAAACAGGGCAACTCTTCATTTCAGTCCCAGCGTCAGATTGAAATGACGGACACCGAATGTTGGTTATGTGAAAAACTAGCGGGTAGCACCATGGAGAAAGCGGGATATAGCCTCTCTGGTGCCCAGCCAAAGCTAAGAGATATTCCAGAGTTGGTGAGGATATCGGTCCAGTTTACCTGGTTTCAGGTCTATCGGGCGACGACTAACCCAGAGAAACGAGCCTCAATCCTAAACTTTATTAAATCTCTATTCCGCAAAAAGAAGTCATGACCGTTACTCTTATATTTTACGGCATTGTGCCAGTAACCTTACTATTTTTCCGATATTTCTCGCCTCAACGAGCAACTCTCCTAGCCTGCCTCACAGCCTTTTTGTTTTTGCCCCAACTCAGTACCTCTTTACCCATTATTCCTGACTATGACCGTACCACAGGTGCAGTCTATAGCATTGGTTTAGGGGTTATCCTGTTTGATATTGATCGGTTGAGGTGCCTTAAACTAGGCTGGGTAGACCTCCCGATCACTGTCTGGTGTCTGTCATCGTTTGTTGCATCCATCAGCAATGACCTTGGTGTTTATGATGGAGTTGTGGCGTCCCTCCAAGAAGTCGTGGCCTGGGGAGGACCGTACTTAATTGGTCGTCTCTATTTTAGTTCGTTAGAGGGTATCAAACGACTAGCTATTGGTATTTTTGTGGGGGGATTGGTCTATGTACCCTTCTGTTTATATGAAATTCGGATGAGTCCCCAACTCCATAAGATGTTCTATGGGTTCTACGGCGGTTCCTTTGCCCAATCCATTCGTTATGGTGGCTATCGTCCCATGGTCTTTTTGAGCCACGGTTTGGAGGTGGGATCATGGATGGCAGCAGCAGCGCTAGTGGGAATTTGGCTCTGGAAATCAAAAACGATTGAGCGGATTTTCGGGATTCCGATTCAATGGTTAGTGGTGCTCCAATGCGTTGTTGTGGTTCTCGTAAAGTCCACCGGATCGATTATTCTGTTGGCTTTTGGCACCTTGCTCATGTTTATTTCCCATTGGACTAAGGTTGCCATCTTCGTCTGGTTGATTGTGTTTACTGTGCCCGCTTATCTGTACTTTTCGGCCAGTGGTGATATGGAATCCGAACAGGTCGTTGCATTTGTGGCAGAAAACGTTAATCCAGAACGGGCACAATCCTTGGGGTTTCGTTTGGAGCAGGAAGAAGTTTTATCGGAGAAGGCGCGGGAAAGAGCCTTATTTGGTTGGGGTGGTTGGGACCGATTTGCCCTCTATGGCGACTGGGATGCTAGGAAAATTTCAGTTACAGATAGCCTATGGATTATAGCCTTTGGGACTCGTGGGGTACTAGGTTTGACCAGCCTCATGCTTTTTTTATTAATGCCTATAATAGTTGTACTGATTGCCTACCCCGTTAATACATGGACCGATAAACGGTTGGCACCCGTTGTAGTTTTAGCGATGATGCTTTTGTTATATACCCTAGACAATCTCTTGAATGATATGTACATTCCCATCTATATCATTGCGTCCGGGGGAATCACTGGGTTGGTGATGGGCCATGCACCCAGGTTGCAGGGACGAGGTTTATCGGCGGCTGAATCTTATTTTTTCCACGGCAAGTAGGGGATAGGGCTAGAGGGCTAATAAGCGATCGCTCCCCGCATTAGGTTCGATAAAAGAAAATAGGTGACGGAATTGGATATAACCAGCGGCATCCACCACAAACTGGGCGGGCAGGGGTGCCCCTAATGCCTGCCCTAGTTGATATTGCCGGAAGACCTGACAGCCTGGATCACTGAGTAACGGCATCTTTAACATCAGATCCCTCGCTACGATTTGGCTTTGTTGCTCATCGGTGCTGGTGATCATAACCACATCCATGCCTTGATCCTGGAGGGCTTGATAGTTGTGATTGAGGGATTGAATATGGGGAAAGCACAGGGGGCAGTATTGCTTCTCCGTGAAAATTCGGGTAAATGCTAGGAGTAAGCGGCGATCGCCCCGTTCCCCGTTGCTCAAATATTGTTCTAGGTTAAAGGTATGGCCGCTGCACACATCGAGCAGTTCAAATTGGGGAGCGCGATCGCCCACCTGCAATGAACTGGTGGCGGGAACTGGAAAGAAATTTTGGAAAAAACGCGGATTGAATAAGCCACTAAAATCGGTGGAGGTCAGGATAGCCATGGCTGGGGTCGGGATCAGGAGGGTAACAATTAGCAGATAGTTTCTAGTCGCAGATAATGTTTAGGGGCTAATCCTTGAAGACTAGCCCCTAAAGACTAACCCCTAAAGACTAACCATTAGAGCAAAACATAATTGTTATCAGCCTAACACCTTTTACCGTAACCCTCAGGTGCGCCATTTGATGGGGGTACCGCTCACCTCAGTGTAGGGAGTGGTAATGGATTCACCGGATAGGAGTTGGGCGATCGCCACTTCCAGCATGGCATTGGGGCTACCGATCAACGCAGGCGGTAATGGCTCGGTACCCAGGTTCAGGGCGATCGCCCCCGCATAGCAAACAATCCCACGCTGATCCAGCAGAAAAATATCTGGGGTCATCATGGCATTAAAGGTTCGCAACACATCTTGGGTTTTATCCCGTAGGTAGGGAAAATTAAGTTGGTGGGTTTGGGCAAACTGCTTCATGCCTGCCACACTTTCATCTTCATCCGCAGTCGTATCATTGCCATTAATTCCCACTAACGTGACCCCTTGGGGGACTAACTGAGTTTGTAAGTGCTTGAGATAGGGCAAAGATTGACGAACATAGGGGCAATAATTTCCCATGACTACCACCCCAATGGCCTTGGAGTCCACAAGATATTGGGTTAAGTGATGAACTGTTCCATCTACTCCTGGCAACTCGAAATCCGGGGCATACTGCCCGATGGGTGTTTCTACTGTCACAGCCCTATCCTTTCCTTGAAGTAGTTGGATGTAATCAAATGCTACGTTTCTATGGTGCCCCAATTATCGCCGCCTACTTACAGGTGTCAAGGGTAGCGTTACCTTCCGTTATTAAGGTACTGTGAAAAAATAGAACTTTACCGAGTTGTTCGCCAAGTGACCGTTGGCTAGTTACCTAGTTTGTGGAGTACTAGAAGAAATGGGAGTAAAATTGGTTAGCCTCCAGTTCCCCTATCTTGGACTGAGGTGAGTTCCGTTGCCTGGTACTCTCTGGAAACCAGTATTCTCCTTCTACGGTGCTAGGTACTGGGGTTAAGAACAGTCTTATGTAGCCCTATTTTTAGGTTCAAACTAGTCCCCGAACCCTACTGGCTGAATCGTAATTTTTCAACCGTAGTTTCTGAGTCATACTTGCTTAAGTGTAATTTCATAGCCGTAATTTTCCAACCGCAATTTCCTGATTATCGTTTTATGCTAACCCGTGTCCGTTGTCCTTTTCATCGGCTTGTCCCATGGTTGTTGGTAAGCGTGACCCTTATCAGTTGTAGCCGCTCCTCCGTTGAAAAACGGATTCAGAATATCAGTATCTGTGAATATAATGACTACCATGAGTGCGATCGCTCCCCCTCGCCATTGTCCCCAACTGCCCCCTACTTGATGGCCACGGCTGAGATTCAAGCGGTGCCTGTGAATCGGGACATCTTAGTAGAGTGGAATTACTTAGGGGCTGAGGCCAACCCGCCCCAGGCAATTGCAACCTTGACCTACCCTAAAACGACCTCGGATATTATTTCCATGTTCACTGTTTTAAGTCAACCCGATAATGGTTGGCCTGTTGGGGCCTATGAGATTGTCTTATCTGTGGACGATAACGCTGATCGGATGATTCGCCAGTCGTTTGAGATTAGCCCAATCGAGTAAATGAATCGAGTCAATCCGCTTAGGGATCTGCCCAATAACAAGATACCTTACCGTCTAGGGTTTGGTGGCCTCGATCAAATCAGCCGCTGCTTGGAGGGGATCTATGGCGACCCAGCCCCCATCGGTGTAACGATGCACTTCAAAGTGGAGGTGGGGACCAGTGGAATTACCCGTATTTCCCACCCACCCCAGTACAACCCCTTGCTCTACCCCATCCCCTTTGTTAACGCCGATGCCGGACATATGGGCATAGAGGGTGCGTAGACCTAATTCCTCATTTTCCACAATGACGGTGAGACCGTAGCCATCCAAGGAGCCAGTGGTTTCCACCCGTCCCGGAATGGAGGCCAAAATTGGAGTGCCGTGGGGGGCACCGTAGTCGAGGCCATAGTGAAATCGCTGTCCACCAAAAATAGGATGGGTGCGCCAACCAAACTTGGAGGTGAGGGGGGCGGCATGGGGCAGGGGCAAAATCATGTGAATCGGAGGACGGGCGGGTTCTGCCCTCTGCTGCGGTAGGGTGAACTGGGAGAGCCATTCATAGCCAGTTAAGCTGGCGACGGTTGGGCCGCCGATGTCTTGGTTTCTCTCAGTGGCGGCGGCGGCTAGGATCACCTGGCAATCGGCGGGGGTGGTATTGGCCATGAGGATGGCTAGTTCTTGATTGAGGCGATCGCGGGTCCACTTAAAGGACATGGGTTCTGCCGACCAAATGCTGGCTTCTGCCTCACTGGATTCAGCCAAAATGGAAGGCGGTTGCTGTCCGACTCCGGCCAAAAAGTCGGCTCCAGACGGAAATGCCTGGGTGGTAGTGGTAAAGCTGGGGGGTTGTTGCCCGGTGCCAATGTAATCCATGGGGGCGATCGCCTCCGAATGGTTCAGTTGGCTGTAATGGGCGAGCCGTAGGTTGTTGGAGGGGGCATTACCGAAGGAATGGCGATCGCTGAATGTTGCTGGGTTGGGGGACATTGTGGCAACTTCCACCTGGGTCGCCCAGCACCGTTCCCAATCGTCCACGGTCAGGCTTGAAGGGGCAGGCCATCCATCCGCCGATGGCCCCATGCCCGCTCCCGTACCCCGTTGTCCCCCCGGCCATTGATGGAGACCGGATGTTGCTAGGGGGATGAGGGGCAATTGGGATAAGGGGGGTGTTCCTTTGCTGGATAAATATTCTAGGGCGGGGGAATGGGGCAATCGGTTAATTCTATCGGGGAATGACATGGGACTTGTCGGTAATACAGGCAACTCACCCACCGGGGGCGAACTCTGGACATTGGAGTCAGGGGATTGGATGGCAATCAGATCCAATTCCTCGTTTAAGGGCACTAGGGGAA
>JAYKIC010000552.1:0-5455 GCA_035284985.1 Leptolyngbyaceae cyanobacterium | reverse complement strand
GGGGGAAAGTCTTTCAATGAGAGGGATTCCGCTTGGTTCACCGCCGATGGTAAAGAGGTGGGAACCGGACTGGCGGAGGTCGGTTGGTTATCGGCAGACATGGGCGATCGCGTTGGAGATGTCATAGGAGATGGTTGATAGAATCAGGTGAATGAATAAAACGGGCTTGCAGCCAGCAGGGCCAAGGATAGCTGAGAAGAACTAAACTTTCGTCATGGATCGGGTTGTTCGCTGGAGAGAGCGTGCTCCGTTGCCTCAACCTTGACCTCAATTCTGCCTTGAGCAAGTTGTACCCAAAGGTATTGTTGGGGTTGGACTTGCTCAGAAGAGCGGACGATCGAGCCATCCTGTTGTTGAACTAGGGCATAGCCTCGCTGGAGGGCGGCGGCGGGGTCCAGACTTTCTAGGGTCTGGCGCAATAATTGGCAATGGGCATCAGCTTGCTGCAAGGTTTGCACAACTAAATGTTGTAATGTTTGCTTGTGCCATTGGAGGCGCTGCTGTTCTTGGCTGACCCACCGATCAAGCTGGAGTCGCCGCAGGCGTTCTCGCAGGGCTTTTAGGTGTTTTTCCCGTAGATGGATGTGTTGTTGTAGGGCGGAGGCTAATGCGACCCGCCGTTCTTGATGACCCTGGATTACATCTGTTAATAATGGAATGACCTCTTCGGCGGCGGCGGTGGGGGTATGCACATGGACATCAGCCACCAAGTCCGCTAGAGACTCATCCCGATGATGTCCAATGCCAGAGATGACGGGAATGGTGCAATGGGCGATCGCCCTTACCACCCGTTCATCATTAAAACATTCCATATCTTCAGTGGCTCCCCCCCCCCGCGCCAGAATTAACACCTCGGCCCGACCATCCATTTCCACTCGCTGAATGGCTTGCACGATGGAGTCGGGCGCTTGTCCCCCTTGCACCAATGCCGGAGAGAACAGCACTTGTAACCCAGGGTAACGCTGCTTGAGGGTGCGTTTAATATCACCCCAGGCAGCGGCTTGGGGCGATGTGACGACGGCAATGGTGTGGGGATGGGGAGGGAGCGATCGCTTCCGTTCTGGATCAAACAAGCCCTCTGCGGCCAACCGTTGCCGTAACTGTTGTTGTCGCAGCGCCCGTAATCCCTGACCTCCCGGCAATAGCTGCCACACATTCAGTTGATAATGTCCTCGCTGCCGATGAAGCCGCACCTGACCTAACGCCATCACCTGCTCCCCTACCGTCGGCATCGTTGTCAGGCTGGACAAACGATTACGCCACACCACACAATCAATCGCAGCGGACGCATCCGGATCTTGCAGAGTAAAAAATAAACCACTGCGATATTGGTTGGCACTGGACACCTCACCCATCACCCAAAGTTGCCGTAGCTGGTCATCCTGTTCCAGCAAATCCTGGATATACTGGGTCACTCCCGCCACAGAAACAGGAGACTCCGGCAAAATCAGATGGGGCGCAGGGCTAGACATAAATATAAAGCAATCGGTTTAAGGTATTTTGAAAAGGATGACTGACTAAAAGTATGACATACTGACCAAGATAGTTTAGTATATTTGTATTCAAAACGAAAGGAATTGGGGTCTGCTTTGTATTAGCAAGCTTTAGGGGACGGGTATAGTCCAGAAAGATTTAGCAATTTTTCCACCTCCCGCAGGGCCTTGTCATACTACCCTAAGGGCTGACGCTAATAATAGCTGAGGCTAATTCTGACCCTTTAACCTGTAACTAAGCATCATTTCTCTATCATTGGTTCTAACTTCCTGAGGCACCCATGGCGAAAACAAATAACGACCTATCCGAAAAGCAAAAAGCGCTGGATTTGGTAATGAGCCAAATTGACCGCAACTTTGGCAAGGGCACCATTATGCGTTTGGGGGATGCGACTCGGATGAAGGTGGAAACCATTTCCACCGGAGCGCTAACCCTAGATTTGGCTCTAGGTGGGGGGATTCCCAAGGGGCGGGTCGTGGAAATTTACGGGCCGGAAAGTTCGGGGAAAACGACGGTGGCGCTACATTCGATTGCTGAAGTTCAGAAGGCGGGTGGAATTGCAGCCTTTGTTGATGCGGAGCATGCCCTTGATCCGATTTATGCCCAAAACTTGGGGGTGGATATTGATAATCTTTTGGTATCCCAGCCCGATACAGGGGAGGCCGGGTTAGAAATTGTTGATCAATTGATTCGTTCTAATGCCATTGATCTGGTGGTGGTGGACTCCGTTGCGGCCCTGACTCCTAGGGCTGAAATTGAGGGAGAGATGGGAGACACCCATGTGGGGTTGCAGGCTCGGTTGATGAGTCAGGCCCTCCGAAAAATCACTGGTAACATTGGCCGTACAGGTTGTAGCGTGATTTTTCTCAACCAGTTGCGCCAGAAAATCGGCATCTCCTACGGCAATCCAGAGGTGACGACGGGGGGAAATGCGCTTAAGTTCTACGCTTCGGTGCGGATGGATATTCGCCGCGTTCAAACCCTCAAGAAAGGGACAGAGGAATATGGTATCCGGGCGAAGGTCAAAGTGGCGAAGAATAAGGTCGCTCCTCCTTTCCGGATTGCTGAGTTTGATGTGATTTTTGGGGAAGGGATTTCTACCTTGGGCTGTTTGCTGGATTTGGCGGAGGAGCATGGGATCGTGACCCGCCGAGGGGCATGGTATAGCTATGAGGGGGATAATATTGCCCAAGGCCGGGATAATACGGTGCTTTATATGAAAGAAAACTCGGCATTTGTGGAAGATATTGAGCAAAAGGTCCGCAAGGTGTTGAAGCTGGATGAGGAGAATGGGCGTGAGGCAGCAATGTCTGAAGCTGACCCGTCTATGGATGCTACCGAAGATTTTAAGTTAGAAGTGGAAGTGGAAGCGGAACCTGCGGCCAAAAATGGTAGCAAACGTTCTAGTACTCGCCGTAAGTCCAAGACTACCAGTGCCGCCACTAATGCGTCTGCCTCCAGGACTTCGGATAGTGGGGATGCTGATATTGCTGATATTACAGAGGAGTGATGACTGGGGTGGGGGACATGGCTGGGGTGGGGGTGTTTGCTAACCCATCAGAAATCTTTCAGAAATTTTCTAGTGACTGTGGTTGATATCGTTGGGGCTGCAAGGTTTTAGCTTGGTAAAGGGGATGGGCTGGTTGTCCCTGTTGGGTTACTTTGAGGCAGTAAAGCTGGGGAACGATGGGGCGGATGAGGGTGAGGATGGCGCGATCGCGCCCTTGCCACCCGCCCGCATTGCCCCATATGGCCATTATCCGGTCCTCGCCATTACAGGTACTATTTATTTTTGCGGTTAACGCAATGGTTTCCCGGCACAGGCGTTTAATCCAGGCATCGGTGTCGGGACCAATGGGATCAGCCACTTGCCGTAACACCTGTGGTTGGGGGGTGCGGTAGGCAAACAGATTGGTGATGATTAGGCGGCCATATCCCCAGGCTTGGGCAAACCCAATACAGCGACGAATAGTGGGATCATTGGTGACGACATCCGCTGTGGATGGGTTGAGGCCAATGAATAGAATTGTGGGTTGGCTGAGATTCCAACTTCGCCACAAGACATAGCGGTAGCGGTGGCAAGGGGAAAAAATGGCCCCTGAGGGTTGTGATTCGATCCGGGAAAACATGGGGCGTTTACTCGTGAATGGTACCGTCGGGCATGATGGTTCCCCGAAGGATTGTGCCGATCATTTTCACCATAATGCGACCTGGAACGCCAATCTTGGCCCCGCTCAAATCCGCCCCGCTCAGGTCGGCCCCGCTTAAATCCGCCCCAATTAGATTGGCTTCTCTCAAGTTGGCATGGCTTAAGTTGGCTCGCAGGAGGTTGGCCCGGTGCAAGTTGGCCCGGTGTAAGTTGGCTCGGTTGAGGTTGATATTGTGTAAAAAGGTGTCACTCAAATCCGCTCGACTCAGGTTTGCGCCGCTTAAATTTCGCCCGGAGAAATCTTTTTCGCTAAGATTGCGATCGCTCCAATCCACATCGCTTAAATCCGGATCGGATGGGCGAGAGGCAGATGGTGGTGGTGAGGTGGGACGATGACTATTGCCATTCCCATAACCATTGGTGTGACCATTGGTGTGACCATTGGTGTGACCATTGGTGTGGTTAGACGTTGCACTCTGCCCATGGCGATCGCTAGCGCCATTGCCATTATTTGCTGTTACCCCAGGAGGTGAGGTTGGTGTTGTTCCGCGATTTGCCGTTCCCTGAACCGACGTAGCGGTTGAGACAGGTGTAGCGGTGGCGACAGGCACTGGTGAGGGCGAGGGCGCAGGTGGGGTGTAGTAATAATTATTAAAGCCAGGACGGGGGGGAGCTTGATACTTGTAATGGTACTTGGTGTGGGTTTGTGGCGATTGCGTGTCTGCCGCCTGGGCATTAGGGGCAGGCGAGGGCGAGGGCTGGGGTGGGGTGGTTTGAGTCGCTTGTCGGGGGGTGTCTTTGACCCGTGAGGCGTGATCGCGGGAGGTATGGGGATACCGTGACCGATAGTGGGGCGATCGCCACCCATTCCGGCGCGGACGAGGCGTATGGCTAGATGATGCCCCTTTGGCTTTAGTTGCAGCAGCGTTGGCAGTGGCTTGAACTGAAGCAGAAGCCTGACCCCGAAGCTCTTTACGCAGGGCATCGCGGGCATGGTTCAAGGCTTTGAGCTTAGCTTGAGCTTTCTGCTGCAAGCGAGTGTTGTCCTTGGGAATGCGGTCGGGATGCCAGATAAACACCAAATCCTTATAAGCCTGATTAATGTCCTCCAAGGATGCGCCAGGCTCTAACTCTAGGGTTTGATAATACTGCACCAAATCATTCATTCAGTAAATGCGTTATCGACACCATTCAACGTGAACCGATCTTACCGACTTGCCGATGCCTTAAGCTACATCCCTACCCTAACTTCGCAATACGTTACAGGCTATGGGTAGCATAGCAGCCATCCTTGACCCTGCTATAAGCAGTTGCAATATATGAGATTAGAGTCACTAAAGACTATTGGCTTCTAGTGTACTCATTTCCGCCAGTATCCCTGAATCGCTTATGTTTTCTTAAGGTGCTTTTAACGCCATTCCTGAATGGAGTGTGGGTCCGTCTTGGTCCTAGATGATTCCCCCGCTTTAGTCCCAAACGGCCTCGATATCAGCTTTTACTCCATATTTCCGAGCCAAAAATAGCGGGAAGAGGAGGGGATTGCTCCCATCAGCTCTTCCCGCTGTAGATTAGCCCTGTAACGAAATATTCAAAAAAAGAAATATTTTTTACAGAGCCGTTCACGGCAGTGAGTTTAATCGCCACTGCCTTTTCAAACTGGATTACCGATTGGCCCTAAGCTTTCGCTTTATGATTCCGCATGGCTTCTACAAATTTTTCAAATAGATAGTCGGCATCGTGGGGACCGGGGCTGGCTTCCGGGTGATATTGCACTGAGAAGAGGGGCAGGGACTTGTGTTGAATGCCAGCGAT
>JAYKIC010000551.1:0-5863 GCA_035284985.1 Leptolyngbyaceae cyanobacterium | reverse complement strand
TCGTATGCTAAAACTATACAGTCGATTTCGCGTAACGGTCGAGGTACCCTCTTGTCTGATTCCATCCCTATTATCCTGGTTGATGCTCAAACCCTAAAAACAGAATATGGCACCTATGGGCCTTGGTTGAATGCTTGTCAGTTTACGGCCAAACCCGGTACTCATTGTTTGCTCCCGGATCAGGAAAACGGAATTAAGGCGGTATTGTTGGGTCGCCCGAAGTTGCTGGATACTTGGGCATTGGCTAATCTGGCCACTAGCCTACCGCCCCGCACCTATCATTTGGCAACCGATTTACCACCTGAATCGGCGACAAAGTTAGGCTTGGGCTGGCACCTCAGCCAGTATCGCTTCGATCGCTATCGCCAAACCAAGGCGGCTAACCATCCCCAACTCATTCTCCCAGCCAATGCCGATGGTGATTACATTGAAGCCACAACCGCCGCAACCGCATTAGTGCGGGATTTGATCAATACGCCCGCCAATGACATGGGGCCAGGGGAGTTAGAGGCGACGGCGCGATCGCTCTCCGAAACCTATGGGGCCACGATGCGAGTGGTTGCAGGGGCTGAACTCCAGCAACAGAATTATCCCTTGATTTACGCTGTGGGGCAGGCCAGCGATCGCCCTCCCCGGCTCATCGACCTCACCTGGGGCGATCCCAGCCATCCCGCCATTACCCTGGTGGGCAAAGGGGTCTGTTTTGACTCCGGTGGTCTTAATATGAAAACCGCTTCGGGTATGAAGCTGATGAAAAAAGATATGGGAGGGGCGGCCCATGTGCTGGGGTTAGCCTTGATGCTCATGAAATTGCAAATCCCGATCCATTTACGGGTACTGGTGGCCGCTGTTGAAAATAGCATTGCGGGTAATGCCACTCGTCCGTTGGACATTGTGCCCTCACGCAAAGGCACAACCGTGGAAATTGGCAACACTGACGCGGAAGGGCGGCTGGTGCTAGCGGATGTCCTCTGGGATGCCTGTAATGCAGCATCGAAGCCAACCCTAATGGTGGATTTCGCCACCTTGACGGGGGCTGCCCGGATTGCCTTGGGTACGGAAGTTCCCGTTTTCTTTAGTACCCAGCCGGAGCAGGCGATCGCCCTCCAACAGTGCAGTGCAGCCACCGATGACCTGATGTGGCAATTGCCCCTACATCAACCCTATCGCAGCCTTTTGGATAGCAAAGCCGCTGACATTTCCAACATCGGTAGCGTGCCCCAAGGGGGAGCCATCACCGCAGCCCTATTTTTGCAGGAATTCGTCACCCCTGACATACCCTGGATTCACATTGACGTGATGGCCTGGAATAGTCGCAGTCGTCCCGGTCGGCCAGAGGGGGGCGAAGCGATGGGGTTACGGGCTGTTTTTGAGTTGATCAAACAGCAATGTTAAAAGTACAGGGGGAAACTCTGGTCCTCCTCCTTTGCAGCAATCCGCCCGCGAATAAATTGCGGGCTAACGAGGGAAACCCATTGAAATGGGTTGATGCCCTGTTAAATCAGAGGTTGGCCGATCTAGTCCACTTCTAGTGGACTTACCCGATTAGTCCGCAGTTTACTCGCGGGTGGGTGTGCTTACGAGCCTAGGCACCAGAAAATTTTTCTAAAACCGAGGCCCGTAGTTGGCCACAGGCGGCATCCTTGTCCAAGCCACGGGAGCGGCGAATGCTCACCGCTACCTTATTTTTCTCTAACTCTTGGACAAAGGACTGGAGCCGTTCCTCCGTGGGGCGCAGATAATCCACTTCACTGATGGGATTATAGGGAATCAAATTGACATGGCTCTGGAACCCTTGCAGGAGGCTAGCCAATTCCTTGGCATGGCCTGGTTTGTCGTTAAAATCCGCTAGCACAATGTACTCAAAAGTAACCCGTCGCCCGGTTTCCGCCACATATTCACGGCATTCCTGCATCAGTGCCCGGAGGGAGTAGTTCTGGGCACTGGGGATCAATTCCTCCCGGATGGCTTGGTTGGAGGCATGGAGGCTCACGGCAAGGGTTGTCTGGAGGTGGTGCTGGGCTAGCCGACGAATGCGATTAGGGATACCGACGGTGGAAATGGTGATGGAGCGCTGACCGATACCCACATCTTGGTTGAGCGATCGCACCGCCGCCAACACATTCTTCGTATTCAGCAAGGGTTCTCCCATGCCCATAAACACCACATTGCTCACCCGCTGGCCAAAGTCTTCCTGGACGGTCAACACCTGGTCGATAATTTCATGGGTTTCTAAATTTCGTTGGAAGCCTCCCTTGCCCGTAGCGCAAAAATCACAGGCCATGGGACAGCCGACCTGGGACGACACACACACCGTCAACCGCTTTTGGGTCGGAATTCCTACGGTTTCAATAATTTGACCATCGGCCAGTTGCAGTAAATACTTGACGGTGCCATCCCGTGCCTCTGACTTGTGGTGCAGGTGCGATCGCCCCACCTCCACTGCCGCCAACTCGGCCCGCCAGGATTTGGGGAACACCGAAATATCCGTGAGCGATCGCGCCCCTTGGTGATAAATCCACTTGTAGAGTTGCTGTCCACGATACTTCGGTTGACCTTGGGACTCAACCCAAGCAGTCAATTCATCCAAGGTTGATCCCAGCAAGGGGCGATCGGCGGTAGGTGGAGTGGATGGCATAGGTTCTGGGGAGATAAATAGATAAGATTCAGAATTCCAACCTCTAGCGAGAGTCCAGGATTTTGAACCAGTGCATTTTATTCTACTACCTCAGCCTCAGCCTCAGCAGGGACCGGGGGAAGTTGGGCAAACCGTTCGGGATAAAGGGTGACTTCCATCTGGTCGTCTTTCCGCAGGGCTAGGGAGCGCTTCACTTCTCCCAAGTACAAAGGTACGGAAACCCCCGGTTCAGGATGGAGGAATGTCCGTGCCCGCACCAGCATTTTCTCGTTGAGATTACCCGATCGCCCCAGGGAAAACAAATTCGTCGCTGCCTGTCGCAACGTGGCATCCAACTCGGTCTCCGTCACCGTTGGGGGCACTGCAATTACCGCTTGGGCTGCCCCATTATCAAACGTCACTTGATAGGGAATGGACCCCGGAATGGTGGTTTGAATAAAGGGAACAATGCTGAGGCCAAACGCGCCGCAGGTCAGCACAATCATAAACCCTGTGGTGCCTACTAACCGGAAGCGGACGCCCCATTTGAAAATAAATCCGAGCAAAGATAACGCCCCAAAGGCCAGGGTCGCATAGGCACAGTATTGGGTAATGACCCAAAATTCCTCAGGAGTTGGAATATTCATTACAGTTTTTTATCGCTCAATTATTTACGCTCAAGTTTTACGGTTAAGTTGTACAGCTAAACCGACTTCACTCGTTGCTGACAAAATCATCGGAGTCATCCTCTGCTGTCAGTTGTTCGATTGCCGCCTTCAGCGTATGCCAACCGAGATTGGCACATTTAATCCGCACAGGAAATTGTGCCACACCTTGCATCACATTCAGCTTCCGTTGTTCTTTAGGAAAATCCCCATCCCCTTTCATCATGGCTTGAAACCGCTGGACCATAGCCAACGCTTCATCCGTGGATTTACCCTGCACCGCTTCCGCCATCAAATCCACCGAGGCCATCGAAATCGCGCAGCCCTCTCCCTCAAACTTGACTGATTCAACGTAATCCCCCGTTTCGTTGAGCTGTAGCGTTAACTCAATCGTATCGCCGCAGGACGGATTGTGCCCCTTTTGGTAGCGATGGACCGGATCGGTTTTGCCCCGATGCCGAGGCTTTTTGTATCTTTCTAAAATGACCTGTTGGTAAAGGTCACGGAGATTTTCCAATGCCATAGTTGTCAGAAATATTGGTCAGAAGTAGTGGCAAATCAATGTAAAGACTTATTTGCATAGTAACAGCGTTTGGCGTTGGCCGTTGGTTGAATCCAAACCTGACGATTTGCCCCAAAACCCTGGGGGCTTCGCCTAAAATTGGCCTAGGGGAAACCAGAATTACTTAGCCAGGATTGGAGTCAACATCATGGGATTGGTTGCCATTGTCGTCATTGTGGGTTGGATTGCCTCAGTTTGTTTGCATGAGTTTGGTCATGCCATTGTGGCCTATTGGGGCGGTGATACATCGGTGAAGGATAAGGGCTATCTGACGTTTAATCCGGCTAAATATATTGACCCGCAGATGAGTCTGGTGTTGCCTGTCATTTTTCTATTGCTGGGAGGAATTGCTTTACCCGGTGCGGCGGTTTACATCAATCATGGAGCATTGCGGAATCGGTTATGGCGCAGTGCGGTGTCGGCGGCGGGGCCTTTTGCCAGCGCGATCGCCGCTCTCATTCTTTCTATCCCCTTTTGGTTCGGGGTGCCGATGGAGGTGAATGCCCTGTGGTTTGTTTCGGGGCGATCCCTCGCCAGTGATCTCTGGGCTGCCCTCGCCCTGCTCAGTTTCCTGAATATTTACATGACCTTTCTTAACGCCTTGCCGATTCCGCCGTTAGACGGGTTTGGAGTCCTCCGCCCTTGGTTGCCGCCCCATTGGCAAGTCCAAGCCAATAAAGTGAGCAAGTACGGCATTTTGATCCTCTTTGGCCTGATTTTCTTTGTTCCCGTTTTTGGCCAGTTGTTAGCGGGGACCGCCTTTGCCTTGGTGCGGCCCTTGGGTATCCCCGAAGGGGCGGTGATGGCGGGTTATCGGGACTTTCGCTCCGGTAGTGTGCCCCTAGTGATAGGGGCGATCGCCCTTTTCCTGCTCTACCAGCGTTTTTTCAAAGCACCCTACAAACGCTACACCGACCAAGGGTATCGGCTGCTGCAAAACGGGCGGTACGATGCGGCCCTGGCTAAATTTGAGGCGGCGATCGCCCTGCAATCTGATCACTACGAAGCGGTCTACGGTAAGGGATTAGCGCTAGAGCATCTCAAACGGCCCGATGATGCCTTGGAGACCTATGCCCAGGCCATTACCCTGGACCCCAAGCGTCTGGATGCTTACCTGCGTCGGGCTGAAGGGTTGACCCAGCAGTTTCGGACGGAGGAGGCGATCGCCTGTCATCGGCAAATGGCAGTATTGGACCCCGATAATCCTAACCATGAAGTGGCGGCCCTCTTTTTGGCGGGACAGTACGAAGAGGCGATCGCGGTTTACGATCGGGTGTTGGCCATCGATGCCACCATTGCCGAGGTATGGCTCAACAAAGCTTTTTGCTATAGCCAACTCAATGACGTGGAGCAGACCCTGGGTACCCTGACCCGCGCCATTCAATTAGATCCCAAAATGCGGCAACGCGCTCAAACGGCTCCTGGGTTAAATCGGTTGCGGCACCATGAAAAAATCCAGGCATTGCTGGTGAAAATCAAACCCCAGACTGACAGTATTCGCCAACGGCAGTTTCTTGATTATTGCCAAGATCGGTTACATAAGGGGCAATACCAAGAGGTGCTGGAGCAGTTGGATCGGGCGATCGCCCAGCCGCCCCATGGTTACGCGGCTCACAATGGTTACGCCGTTCACTACTTGAAGGGGCTGAGTCTGGAATGCCTGGAGCGCTACCACGAGGCCATTGATGCCTATGGGGAGGCGATCGCGCTCAATCCCCAATCTCTGGAAATTCGCCAGCGTCGGAGTAACCTATTATTCCAGCATGGGCGCGATCGCCAGGGCTGGCGCAACGACGTGTTGGCAGACTACCAAAAATCCCTGGAGTTAGACCCCGACAACCGCTTTGCCCAGGCAGCGTTCCTCTTTTTCTCGGAACAATACCAAGAAGCCCTAGCCGCCTATGATGACATCTTGTTCGCCAATGCTGAGCTTGCTTCCGCTTGGCATAACCAGGCTTGTTGCCACAGCCATTTGGGGAATTTAGCCCAGGTTGTGAGGTGTTTAGAGAGAGCGATCGC
>JAYKIC010000550.1:0-4864 GCA_035284985.1 Leptolyngbyaceae cyanobacterium | reverse complement strand
CAGGGAAGTCGCCCAATCAAAGTTATATGTCGGGTTGAAGGGACATCGGAGCGATCGCCACCGGGCCTACTCCTTCCTCCGCATCGACGTACAACCGGGCAACCCTCCCCAATTTGTCCTACGGCCTCATATTTCCGAACGCTATCACAGCCAATGGCAAGACTACGCCCTAGAACCATTCCACCTGTAAGTGAAACCAGATAGATTTCAGCTTAACTCCGCCATAGTGGATTCATTTTCAGGGAGAATGGAGCTTGGTCCTGCGTAAAAATCACTATGGGAATCGAATTACTGCAACAGTGGCTCACCACGCCGATCTATGGTCGTCGGGATATCCGCGTTTTTACATGGCTCAGCTTAGCCTTTGCCTGCGCTCTGATTTACAGCTTTATGGGCCTGCAACAGGCATTTGCCCACCCGAATGTCATCCACGACGATGTGCGCTCCCATGTATTTTGGATGTATCGGTTTCTTGACCCCAGCCTGTTTCCCAACGATATCATTGCCGACTATTTTCAGTCTGTCGCTCCCTACGGCTATACCACGGTCTACCGAGGAGCCGCTTGGCTAGGGGTAGAACCCATTTTGTTCAATAAACTATTGCCGCTCGTGTTGGTGTTGATCACCACGGGATATTGCTTTTGGCTAGCCATGAGCATTTTTCCCGTCCCCGCTGCTAGCTTTTTGGCCACCCTCCTGCTTAACCAAACCACTTGGGGCACCCACGATATTCCCTCCGGCACCCCTAGGGCGTTTATCTATCCCCTCTTCATCGCCTTTCTGTATTATTTGGTCCAGCGATCGCTCCTCCCCTGCCTCGTTACCATTGTGCTGCAAGGATTATTCTATCCTCAATGTTTATTTCTCTCCTGTGGAATGCTGGTGCTGCGGGTCTTTCAGGTGCAGTGGGGTCAGGGGCGATTTCCCCTGCGCCTATCCCCCGATCGGCGGGATTACTGGTTTTGCGGTGCAGGGTTGGCGATCGCCTTCATCATGCTCCTCCCCTACGCCCTCAAAATTTCTGACTACGACCCCGTCCTAACCCGTGCCCAGGCTTTAACCCTACCCATTCTGCAAAACGATGGGCGCAAAAACTTCTTTTTCGACGACCCATTCAAATTTTGGTTTTGTGGTGAGCGATCGGGCATGTTGCCCTACGATTGGTGCAAATATGAAGAACCGCCTCAAGTGTGGGCCACCCTGTGGCTTCTGCCCATGTTCGTCTGGTCAAAATACTTTCCGTTGCTGAAAAAAACCACCCACCACGTTGTGGTTCTACCACAAATCCTGGTGGCCTCCCTGGGTATGTTTTTCCTAGCCCACCTGCTGCTGTTCAAACTTCACCTCCCCAGCCGCTATACCAAGCATAGTCTAAGGATCATGGTGGCGATCGCCGCTGGCATTGCCCTGATTTGCCTCCTAGAGGCCGCCCTAAACTGGCTGCGAACCACCAAACGCATCCCTGCCCTCTGGCAAACCATTGGAGCCATTAGCTCAGTCGGACTGCTCACCGCTTACAGCTTTAGCCATCCCTTCCTGATGGAAACCTATCCCAACCCCGACTATGTTGATGCCCAACCCCCCGAACTTTACGACTTTTTCGGCCAACAACCCAAAGACGTTGTAATTGCCTCCCTCTCCGAAGAAGCCAACAATATTCCTAGCCTATCCAAACGATCCGTCCTCACCAGCTCGGAAATCGCCAATCCTTACCATTTCGGCTACTATCAAATCATTAAAAAACGCACTCTCGATTTACTTAAGGCTCAATACAGTACCAATCGTAGCGATGTTCTCGATGTGATTCAAACCTACGACATTGATTTTTGGCTGATCGATCGGAATGCCTTTAACTGGGACTACATTGAAAATAGACCCTGGCTACGAGACAATCCATCGCTTTCAACCCAAATTCAACAAGATCTACAAGACGGTAAACGCCCAATTATCGCCCGCATGACCCGACGGTGTACGGCACTGAAAACGCAAGAACATATCGTATTAGAGAGCCAATGTATTCTAGATGAACTGCAACAGTCATCAACGACCTGATCTCGACCGTTTGATAAAGATATATTGCAAGAGGCTAAAAAGATTGACGAGAAAGTCGATTTCCCAGAGTTTGCCGCTACGCTGAATATCACTAACAGTTAATCTTTTTGAACATCTGCAACAAAAGGGAATGGCTAGCTGCTATGAAAAACCTAGAACAATATCGTGTCAAATGCACTCTTTCCTTTGGCGATATCTATGGCCAAATTATCGTCTGGTTGGGAGTTATCTTTATTAGCTTAGCCGCTGCGGTGGCGCTGATGGGAGCAAATCGGCCACTATATGGCTTTGCAACCGTTGGCTTGATTTTAGTCCTCTCTCTACCATTCCTGCTCTTTGCTTTCGTCACAACCCTGCTCAACCACATCGAAGTGACCGCCATCGAACCCGAAACGAGTCCAGCTCCTACCACGGCCAGTTCTGTGTCTGGACAGCAGTCGCTTCAAACCAGTTAATCCATTGCAGCGATCCTTACTCCTGTAGAAGAAGCACCCCAGAATTTTAGTCATTCGGGGTGCTTATTCTTTAGACCTGCCCGAAAATTGGGGTGGAGTACCTGCTGCGCGGGTACTCCACCCCAATTTTCGGACGACTCTTTTAGGGACTGCCTAAGCAATAAGGTATCTGTTGGGGGGCGGCGGTCAGGTACCTGTTTAGCGAAGCCGGAAAACCCTGGCTTTACCCCCCTTAATCCCCCTACGTCCTCCGGACACGCTTCGCGAAAGCAAAGGGGGGAAACTCCGGTCCTCCCCCTTTGCAAGGGGGAATTAGAGGGGGTCACGCTAAACACATACGCGGTCAGTGCCTGCCGCCCCCCAACCTGGGTTTCTTTTTATTTGCAAGTTCCTAAAGAAGAAGCTGCTAGAAAAAATCTAGCAAACACAAGCATCCAACTGGGCACGAAGTTGGTCATGGTTGAGATGTTGGCCAATCAATACCAACTGGTTTTTAGGCGCACCTTTCCAGTCCTCATCATCCAAGGTAAATCGCTTACCGCTCAAGTGAAAAACATGACGCTTGGGACTTTCATCAAACCAGAGAATTCCTTTAGCCCGAAACACATTATCGGGCAATTGGTTATCCAAAAAGTTTTGAAATTTGCGAATGGATAGGGGGCGATCGCATTGGAACGACAATGAAGTAAACCCGTCTTCCTCTAAATGATGGGAGTGATGGTCATGATCATGGTGATGGTGATCATGACCACAGTCCGGGTCAGTGCAGGTTTCAGCATCATGGTGATGGTCGTGATGGTCATGACGATGGTGGTGATCATGATGCTCGTGATCATGACCATGGTGCTCATGATCATGATCATCATGGCTCTCACTCTTCTCAAAATACTGATCCGATTCAAACAACCCCACACTCAGAATCAAGGGTAAGGGCACTTGGGCATTGGTGGTGCGGATAATCCGTGCGCCTTCTTTCACCTTATTAATGCTGGATTCAAGATACTCTAGCTTTTCTGGCGTAACCAAATCCACTTTGTTCAACAAAATGATATCCCCGTAGGCAATTTGACTTTGGGCCGCAGAGCTGTTGAACAAGTCCAAACTATAGTTTTCCGCATCCACCACCGTGACAATGGAGTCTAACCGGGTCATATCTCGCAATTCCGTTCCCAGAAAAGTGAGGGCAACCGGAAGGGGATCGGCCAAGCCCGTCGTTTCTACCACCAGGTAATCTACCTTTTCATCCCGCTCCAAGACTCGATAAACCGCTTCCATCAAGTCGTTGTTGATGGTGCAACAGATACAACCATTGCTCAATTCCACCATGTCATCACCCGTGGTAATCAACAGATCGTTGTCAATGCCAATTTCACCAAACTCATTCACGAGTACCGCTGTTTTTAGCCCTTCTTGATTTGTCAAAATATGATTAAGTAGGGTGGTTTTGCCACTGCCGAGAAAACCCGTAATGATGGTGACGGGTAATCCGTGCTTGTGGTCATCCATACCAGAGGGTTGAGCTTGAGGGGAGGTGGTGGCTGCTGTCATGATTCTACTGAATGAATAGGTATTAGTTCCCCTATTGTAGCGAGTTGCTTCACAAGAGGTTAGAGATTAAGGGTTTATTAACGCAAGTTCCGGTCCGCAGTTCTGCCTAGGCTAGGGCTAGCCCTAGCGTTTTCCCCTAGTTTTTTTCTTGGGCTGACGATTCCAGTAGCCCTTCCAGCCGTATTTGCGAATGCGTTTGTAGGTGGACACTCCCCAATCCGCTAGGATGTGGCTGATGGCTCCCAGTTCCAGGCCAAGGGCTAGGGCAATCCACACTGACCCATGTTGGGTAATGAGGGGATGGAGGCGATCGCTCACCTGAGTCCAAGTCCAGCCCAACCGCAACACCTCATTGACTAGGGCCACCCCCACACAACCAAAGAGGGTCAACCACACCAACACGTACCCCACCCGTACAGTCGTGCCCAACAAAGGACCATGGGATAGGGGGGAACGATGGCGAATGTAATGGCGGTAGGGGAGCCAAATCCAGCGAAACCACCCCCAGCGCTGGTAATGGATGGAACGGGTGTCTAAATCGGGGCCAAGCAGGAGTCCCCCCAACAAGAAGCCTGTGGCCACGGCCAATGTTAGGGTGGTGCTGTTTGTACGGAGAAGACTAGTCACCACTAGGGCAGGTAAGCACCACAGGGTAATGCGATCGTGAATACGGCCAGCGGGCATAAGTAGCTAGGCGGATTTAAATCTAAAACGCTCTTGTCCATATCCGCCGTTTTGACTTCGTGCTTCCACTCCAGCAATGACGGCCAACGCCAAATCATATTCGTTATCAAACATCCGTCCGGCAA
>JAYKIC010000549.1:0-4765 GCA_035284985.1 Leptolyngbyaceae cyanobacterium | reverse complement strand
ACTACATTTCCCCGCGATTCCTCAACAAGTTAGCGGTGCATATTACCAAAAATTTTCTGGACTTACCTGGAGTACGAGTGCCGCTAATTTTGGGAATTCATGGCCGCAAAGGTGAGGGCAAAACCTTTCAGTGCGATCTCGTGTTTGAGCGCATGAAGGTGGAAGTGGTGCAAATGTCGGCGGGGGAATTGGAAAGTCCCGATGCAGGTGATCCCTCGCGGCTCATCCGTCTACGTTATCGGGAAGCAGCGGAACTCGTGCGGGTGCGGGGCAAAATGGCGGTGCTATTGATTAATGATCTCGATGCCGGGGCCGGACGGTTTGATCAAGGTACCCAATACACCGTCAATACCCAACTAGTGAACGGCACGTTGATGAACATTGCCGATGATCCCACCAACGTTCAATTGCCGGGGAGCTACGACGAAAATCCCGTGCGGCGTGTCCCCATTATTGTCACTGGTAACGACTTTTCTACCCTGTATGCCCCCCTGATTCGAGATGGCCGCATGGAAAAATTTTACTGGGCACCGGATCGGCGCGATCGCCTCGGCATTGTGGGCGGCATCTTCGCCCCCGATGGTTTATCATCCCAGGAAATTCACGATTTAGTGGATAGCTTTCCTAATCAATCCATCGATTTTTTTAGTGCCCTACGGGCACAAGTGTATGACGAACAAGTGGAACAATTTATCCACGACATCGGCATCGAATCCGTTTCTCTGCGAGTGGTTAACAGCCCCAGTGGCCCTCCCGTGTTCCCCAAACCCAATTTTACGCTCCGCCATCTTAAAGAATTGGGTCAAGCCATGGTAGCGGAACAGCAGCGCATTGCCGACATGAAACTGGCACGGGAATATAATCAACACCTCGGCCCAACACCCGGTACCCAACCTGGTTCAGAAACACCCCCACCGTCCCCTAGGGGAAAAGTTGATCGTCCATTCGTTAGCCCCACTCCGGTGAGCCATTCCCCCAAGCCAGATCCAACCCCAGCTTCAACAGCAGATATTGCGACTCAATCCCAACCGGATTCCGGCCAGCTTGCCCCGCACATTGCGACCCAAGTGCGAAATTTAATCAACCAGGGATATGGCGTGGGAATCGAACAAGCCGATCAGCGTCGATATCGGGCCAATGCGTGGCAGACTTGTGCCCTCCCCAACAATCGCAATGCAGAGGAAGCGATCGCCCATCTCGAAATCTGTCTAGCCAACCATCCCAACCAATACATTCGCCTCATCGGGATTAATCCCCACGGAAAACAACGGGTGTCGGAAACCATCATCCATCGTCCTCAGTGAAACCAATAGGGTCTTGCCCAAATCGGTAAATTCTTCTCAGGATCATTAATCTAAATCCATAGAATCACCCAAAACCTTAGGATAAAACCCAATCTATTCCATTTAAGTAGCATGATAAATATTAGTATTAACACATACAGCTTTGTCTTAAATATGACTTTAAAGTATCAGTACTGATACAAAGCAAACCATGGGAAAATCTAGTCGGTCAAGTTTAAATCATGTATCCATGAATATGCGGATTTCCTGTTAAAGAAGCTTACGCTAATATTGAATGAGCCTTCAAATTGACTTTGAGATAGTGAATTTAGGATAGACCTTACAGAATAATCAGATAAGGGTATAAATATCATGTAACCTTATCTGCTTGGTTACTTTATCTAAAACTTAGAGATATTGGGTGCGGACTGCGGCGGCGATCTTATTGCTATGATTGATCCCTTTTTTCTAGAACAATGCATCCAAAAACCAGCTTAAGCCCTTTGCCTAGACAAGCTCAATTGGTTACAAATTCATAGACTTGGTTCAAGTTGTTATAGCCTCATTCGATCAGAATAAACGTTGATTTAAGGGCGTTTATAGCCGTGGTCACTTTAGTCAAAATATGGACATCTTTTCCCTGCTATATGGGAAAAGCAGCGGTCTAACCAATGTGACAATCGCTATAAATAGTAAAGTCCTAACGGAGAAGCCGTAGTCAAGATTCAGCCATCAGCTTTGGCCTATGGGAATAGATCTTAGAGTTGGTAGGGGCTGGGTGAAACCTATTGTCCCCATCAAAGTGGTCTATCTTGCTTCAAATCGAGAACCTCAAAACTCTTAGATAGATAGGTCTACCACTATATGAATTTGTATTTACCATCAGATTTGGGTTCCCTGCGTTTTAGTTAACCATTTAGGAGTGGATTGATGCAACTTTCACCGATTACCAGCTACCATCTACGTAAATTGTTCCGGCAACATTGCGATCGCCTTCAGCCATTGGTACAAGCCAATATTACGCCCCATGACCATTTAATTGAAGCTAATTTTGAAGCGGCTTGGCAACTGCTTTGTCAACAACAACCTGAAATGGGTAGCATTGTCCAGAAACTAGAAAGCTTAGTTTCGATGCATCAAGCGTTGGAAAAACAAGGTACTATCTACTCCCAGGATTTAGCCTCTTTGGAACGCACTATCTTTAATGTTTTAGGATTTCAAATTGCTGATATTTCGTATAAAGTTTAGGAATAAAAATTTAAAAACTCCAGAAGCTTTTGGAGTTGGTAGGGGTGAATGCCTGAATGTGTTTAGCATTTTCTCAGGTAGCGGTTAAAACCTTCCCCATGTCTAGCGGGAAAAGCGATCGCGCTGCCACTCCTGGAACAACTGCCACTCAGCCTGCCGAATGCTCGCTTGGGCTTGGGCCACAGCATTCGGCTCAACCGATAGGGCCGTAATCCCCCAGCGAATAAACGATTCAACCAGTTCAGGATGCTGACTGGCTAAATCACCGCACAACGTACAGGGAATATTGGCTTTTCTGGCCGTGGTAATCAAGGATTGGATTGCCCTGAGCACAGCCGGATGGGTTGGCCCCAGCCCTTGATGGCTAGTGGTTCGATCTAGGGCCAGCAGCAAATGGTTCAAGTCATTACTGCCAATGGCAATCCCTTGAACCCCTGCGGCAACATAGTCCGATAACAAAAACAGCACCGATGGGACTTCCGCCATAATCCAGACTTGCCCCTGGCCCTGCGCCGACCAGCCCGTCTGCTGAATGGCTTCATAGCAAAATTGAAACTCTTCAACTGTCCGGACAAAGGGCAACAAAATATTCACATTGTCCAGCCCATGATCCTGCACCTGTTTCAGCGCATTCAATTCGGTTAAGAAAAGGGTAGGGTCCAACTGGTAGCCCATGGGACCGTGATATCCCAGTAAGGGATTGGGTTCTGGCAAGGCTTGCAGTGAGGCGGTTTGGGGATATTCGTGCGATCGCAAATCCATCGTGCGATACCAAATTGGGCGAGGGGCAAACGCTTGGGCAAATTGCTGAATCAATTCAGCCAAGGTTTGCAAAAAACGAGGCCGTTGGTCCGCTTGGAGCCATCGCTGTAGGGATTGATGTTGCAACATGGACGTAATCATCAACTCAGATCGAATGAGGCCCACCCCATTTACCGGGAGTTGGGCCAGGGTATCCAAGCGATCGGGTTGGCTTAAACTCAGCATCAGTTGAGTGGCTGGAGTCAGGGCTGGTAGTCCGGCGGGTTCCATCTTGTTACCAGCGGAAGTAGAGGCAATAGGCGTGGCAGTCGCCGATGGGGGAATGGGAGTAATAGTGCCGCGATCGCCATCTAAAATCACCCAATCCCCTGTTTTAAGGGCAGTTAACGCATCCCCTACACCCACCACCGCAGGAATCCCCACCTCCCGCGATAAAATCGCCCCATGGGAAGTCACACCCCCTTGTTCACTGACTAAACCTTGGACCCGACAAATGACACTAAACCAAGAAAAGGTAATATTTTGAGTCACAAGAATATAGCGATCAATTGACTCCACCTCAGCCAGTTGGCTAACCTCTTGCACAACCCACACCGGAGCCGTAACCTGCCCCCCCGAAGCACCCAATCCTTTTAGAATCGGCGTTGAAGCGGGTGAAGTGGAATCCTGGAGAGGCAAAGGTGAAAATTCCAGATCAGGGGTTTCTGAGGCTAAAGTGGATGGCTTCAGAGTCGATAATTTCAGGCTAGAAGATGCTGAAATCATCGACTCTGAAGGGATTGGTTCTGAAGCAAGGGGATCTGGAACCACTAGGTCTGAAGTGGCTGGTTCTATCCCCACCGTTGACGCGGCTGCAAAATGCGGCATATTTGCCCTAGGGCGCGAAGAACCAATTGGGGGAACATTAAGCCCCTTAGACTTCTGGGGAAAAAGATACGTAACTTGAAGCACGCACCTTTTTTCCTCCAGGGATTGGGCAAGTTCATCATGGCGGAATACCCGCTGATCGGCAAAGCGACTCCATGGCAAATGCGTCGTAACCGGGGGGGGTTCAACGGCCAGGGAGTGAATCGACCATTCTACACAGAGGGCAATCCCTACGATTTGCCGCAACTCCTGACTGAGCCGCCGGATATCACCCACCACCACCCTGGGCAAAATCCCTTGCTGTGCCTCTTGATCAGCCAGCATATGGCGATGGCGGTAGTCTGTCGAAAGTTCTAAAGCAGTCGGGGCAGAGGGGGACGTTGCCCCCATTGGCTCAGGGACAGGGGAGGATACAGCTTGATCGCTCAGGACGGCTTGGGTGGGTGTTGTGGGTAAGTGTAGGGTATAGGCATAGCGCTTGGTGCTGATATGCTGGTGGGTCACTTGGCTATCTTCGTAGGTGTAGTATCGATCCGGAACGACATCCCCTGTCTGCAACCCATGCAAGAGACCCCAACTGGCAGAAATATCCACAAAATCTTTAG
>JAYKIC010000548.1:0-4849 GCA_035284985.1 Leptolyngbyaceae cyanobacterium | reverse complement strand
ATTGGGGTGGTTCAGGTTCACTTCAGGCACAGGCATTTTGATATTTTCCACTTCTCTAATTGATATCTTCAGATCCTCTAATATTTCAGCGATCCTTCCAATGCATACTGATGGGGAATAATACAGCTACAGACACAATATCGTCCATCAATAGCAAAGCTAGTAATACCCCTATTGCAACTTCAACAGCGATGCAGATTAATGGTAGTTCTCCCCTCCTGCTCAATCAGCCTCACATTGCCTGGATGGTAGAGTCGGGAGTATTAGCCATTTTCGTTACTCGTATTTGCAATGGTGAACCGGAAGGGGAAAGACGATATCTATTTAATGTAAATCCAGGTGAGGTGGTATTTAATCATCCGCTAGGACAGGAGGCTGAACCCCTGGGTTTGTTAGCGGTTCCGATGGAAGCCACTACACTCACGCCATTTTACTTAGATGAGGCGGATGAGGCACGCACTGAGGAACAAATGGCGTTTCTAAAACAATATGTAGATGGATGGATTCATAAGTTGGGGCAAGTGGAAGGAATGCCTCAGCCTAACGTACCCGGATTGGTGCCAGAGTACCACTATATTTCTATGACCGCTGGCCAGGTTTGTTTGCCCCAGGAAAACCGGGTGCTGTGGATTCGGATGCAGGCCGGGGAAGCTGCGTGGATGGGCTATCCCGATCTGCCCCTAGCGCCTGAATTGGGGTGTTTCCCAATTGGAGGCACCATGTGTTTCAAGGCGGATGACAATATTGAATTCTATGCCAGGGGTACGGATGAAGTTAAAAACCTCAAGGTGATTTTGCGGGGATTGCCCCAACTCCATCGTTACTTTTTGATTGGTATTGAACGGCTTGAGAAGCAAGAAACGGAGGCAGCGGTTCAACGATTCCAGGCTCGTCAGCGCTTAAATCAGCAAGTGACCCAAAAAACCATTCGGAGTTTGGCGGCGGTTCTCCAAACTGAGGATGATACGTTTTTGCGCTATGATAGTCCGCTGCTGTTTGCGGCGGGGGCTGTGGGGAAGGCGTTGGGGGTGAGGATTGAGCAGCCGGGAGAGTCGGAAAATTCCCAGTATGTGAAGGAGCCGTTGGAGGCGATCGCCCGTGCTTCCCGGTTACGCTTCCGCCGTATTCTCCTGCGTCCTGGTTGGTGGCAGCGAGATAGTGGTCCCATTTTGGCTTACACCTGTGAGGATCATCACCCGGTGGCCTTGTTGCCCATTGCGGGTCATCGTTACGAAATGCTAGACCCGATCGCGTCTGGGCTGATGCAGGACCAGGATAGTCAGTGGCGGGCTAGTGAACTCAATGGCATGGCGGCCCAAAATCCCCTGGAGTCTAAGCGCGTGTTGGTGACGGAGGCGATCGCCAAAACCCTAGAACCCGTCGCCTATATCTTCTACCGCCCTTTACCAGAAGGGAAGTTGACCGCCTTAGATCTACTGCGTTTTACCGTCCAGGGTCGGAAAAACGATGTGATATCGGTTCTAATGATGGGGGCATTGGCAACCCTGGTGGGGATGTTAGTGCCACAAGCCACGGCGGTGTTAATTGACCAGGCCATTCCCTTTGGCAATTCCCAACTGCTGGTGCAAATGGGGGTGGGATTGTTGGCCGCATCCTTTGGCAGTGCCGCATTTCGATTAGCCCAGGCGATCGCCTCTATGCGAGTGGAAACCGCCTCCGATGCCACCCTGCAAGCGGCAGTCTGGGATCGGCTCCTCAAACTTCGCAGCGACTTTTTCCGTCAATATTCCATCGGTGACTTGAATTCCCGCGTATCGGGGATCAGCGCCATCCGCCGCACCCTGAGCGGCACCGCCATTCAGTCCATCTTTTCTGGCTTTTTTTCGTTGCTAAATCTCGGTTTACTGTTTTACTACAGCCCCCAACTCGGCTTACTAGCTCTTATGGTGGGCATGGTGGTGATGGGTGTCACCATTGCCTCCGGCTCCCTTTTAATCAAGAAACAAAAACCGTTAGTGGAAATGCAGGGTCGCATCTATGGCTTGATTGTCCAGTTAATTAATGGGGTGCCCAAGCTCCGCATTGCTGGGGCGGAGGAACGGGCCTTCGCCCACTGGGGGAATCAATATGCCGAACAGTTGCGACTCGATCTCAGTACCCAGCAACTAGAAGACTGGACTGAAGTCTTCAATACCATGGTGCCAACTGTTACCACTGTGCTGTTGTTTTGGCTCGCGACTGCCCTGATCCATCCCAGCAGCGGCACCAGTGAGTTGACCACGGGAACATTTTTGGCCTTCAACGTCGCCTTTGGTACCTTTATTGGCGGAGCCGCTAGCCTCAGCACTAGCATCATTGAGGTGTTGGAAGTGGTGCCCTTGTGGCAGCGATCGCTCCCCATTCTCCAAGCCACCCCCGAAGTAGATGCCAACAAAGCTGATCCCGGTCGCATCACCGGAAATATCCTCGTCGATCATGTCACTTTCCGCTATCGGGAGGATGGCCCCCTCATCCTGGATGACGTGACCGTACAAGCCGCCCCAGGGGAATTTATTGCCCTCGTGGGACCATCAGGGTCCGGTAAATCAACCATTCTTCGCTTATTGCTGGGATTTGAAACCCCAGCCTCTGGCACGGTGTACTACGACGGGCAGGATCTATCGGGATTGGATGTATCCGCAGTCCGTCGCCAGTTAGGGGTGGTGCTGCAAAATGGCCGGATTAGTGCAGGGACCATCTACGAGAATATTGCAGGTGGAGCCTTGATTTCCATGGACCAAGCCTGGGCCGCTGCTGAAATGAGTGGGTTAGCGGATGATCTGCGAGCCATGCCCATGGAACTGCACACGGTGGTCAGTGAGGGGGGGAGCAATTTATCAGGGGGACAGCGGCAGCGCTTGGTCATTGCCCGTGCCCTAGCCCTCAATCCTAAAATTTTGTACCTGGATGAGGCCACCAGTGCCTTAGATAACCGCACTCAAGCCATTGTCACCGAAAGTTTGGATCGATTGAACGTGACCCGCATCGTCGTGGCCCACCGCTTGAGTACCATCCGCAATGCCGATCGCATCTACGTCTTGGAGGCGGGACGGGTTGTCCAACAAGGCTCCTTTGAACAGTTGGCGAAACAACCGGGTTTGTTTACCCAGTTGATTAAGCGCCAGTTGGCTTAGCAATGGGCATGAAAGACAGCCAGTAATATTTTGGGGGTGAGCGGTTCACTCCTAAAGAGTTCTTTAGTATTACTAAATCCCTAAAAACACTTAATTTCCCCCGAAACTCCCAACTTTTGCTTAAAAAATGTGATCTTTCCCGTTCCACTGGGCACTCTATAACTATGTAAGATATTTAGGGTAGATAGTCCATGTCAGCCCACCTCCTTAAGATCACTTAGCACTACTATGCCTAATACATTGGAAGACTTTATTCAGACCATTATTAATTCTGACCCAGCGCCTATTTTACCCATCAGCGAGGTAAAACGTTGCCATCTTCTCATTCCTGACAGTCAAAAGCCGATTGATGGTATTTTCTACGATGAAAACTACTACTCCTATGTCATGGCTTACGACGAGGAAGCGGCAGCCCAGCGGGGAGCAGAACGGTTGACCTCAAAAGGGGATCAAATTCTTTTAACCAGCGATTCTAATCAACAATTAGTTCTATGGGTAATGGAACCAACTGCAAAAAAAGTTGATGAGTTGCTGATTCTACCCATGCAAGAGGTTAAGCGCTGCCATGTGCAGGTGCCTGATATGCCCAAACCGATTGGAGCCGTTAGTTATAATGGCTGCTATTACTCCTATGTTATGGCCTATGCCGAGGAAGATGCCGCCCATCGGGGCGCACAGCGATTAATCCAAAAAGGTAACGAAGTCCTCTTGACGACTACCCCACGTCGGTTGATATTGTGGGTGCAGGAGCCTGACGCTCAGAAAGCCTAGTCTATCTGCATTGTGAGTTCAAAATCATTACCCCAAACGACCGCCTATGTGCGGGTTACGTATCAATCATGGGCCAACGGGCGAATTGAAGGAGATGTCCGAGCCAGCAGCTATGAGTGGCAATTTCAGTGGCACTTTAAGTCGGGCACGCTATCGATCCAACCGTCCCTAGGTCGGGCACTCATTAAGGAGCCTTTGGGTCGTTTTTTGGAAAACTATGATTATCAACTGGAGCCGGGGAGTGATTACACGTTTGTCATTCGGGCCAAGTTCTAATTAAGGTTCTGACTAGTTACCCATGATCTGAGCCTATGCAAACGGTGATTCCTCCCCCGGTGATTCAACATCCAGACTATTTGCGACACTATAAGTGGATGTGTCGTGCGATCGCCCTCGCGGATGCGGCTGGCAGTGCCGGGGAGGTTCCTGTTGGGGCGGTGGTGGTGGATGGGGAAAATAACCTCATTGCCGAGGCAGAAAACCGGAAAGAGCGCGATCATGACCCCACAGCCCATGCGGAGGTGTTGGCCTTAAGGGAGGCGGGGCGATCGCTTCAGCAATGGCGTTTGCAGCACTGCACCCTCTACATCACCTTAGAACCCTGTCCCATGTGCGCCGGGGCCATCATTCAATCCCGGATTACAACCGTGGTGTACGGGGCCGATGATCCCAAAACGGGTTCCCTCCGCACCGTTGTTAATATTCCCGATGCTCCCTGTTCTAACCACCCTCTGACAGTGGTGAGCGGCATCCTCGCTAACACCTGTGCCACACAACTGCAAACGTGGTTTGCTGCCCAGCGATCAAAACCACAATCTTCCGTTCCTTAGCTTAGACCCGATGAATCAGATCGATGGAGGAGCGGCATAATGTAAGCGCCCAAGCCTAACCCTGACACTAACCCGAACAGCGTCACCACTAGATTGTTATAGTCCCACCAACCC
>JAYKIC010000547.1:0-10158 GCA_035284985.1 Leptolyngbyaceae cyanobacterium | reverse complement strand
AATTTTGTTCGCTACCTGCTATACTAGATAAAGTGAGAAAACAACGCGGGGTAGAGCAGTCTGGTAGCTCGTCGGGCTCATAACCCGAAGGTCAGTGGTTCAAATCCGCTCCCCGCCACCACTAATTATGCATAATCATTCTGCATAATATATAGGAATGCATCGTCTACAAAGGCGATGCATTTTTTTGATTACGGCTGAGCAGGTTGAGTAGTGATTGCCGTTAGCACTATGGAGCATAAAGAAGAGGTCGGGAGGGTAGCCTAGTCATTGCTCTGAATCAAACAGTCCATTCAAACTAGAGCAGAACCTGGGGGCGATCGCCCCCAATCAGGCAATTCAGGGTAAATATTGATATAACGCTATAATTTTTCACATATAGGGAACAAAGTTTATGATGTGCTTAAGGAAAATACTGACGCGGAGCCTGCTACCGCTTTAAGGCGAGGCTAAAATAAGGTACTCTTGCGGACGCTAAAGCCCAGTAGGGAGGCTTTAATAAGTAGCATCAGAGGTTTTTCAACGGATCAGGTTGCTTTCCCCAGTAGAAGTGCTGGATATGGTCCAAAAACGATGGGGGATATTATCCGGTGTTTATACTTACCGCTTTAATAGCTTGATGAGAACCACAATATCAAGTCAGATTCTAGACTGTCCTATGATCGATGTCATAGTGTCTAAGCTCTAATTAAGATAAGGTTCGAGTAAGAGCCTTATGATTCGTTGAACCGTTCCGTTCGATCGTTTAAGTGGATCGTTTAAGTGAACTAATATTTTTAGGTTTTATCCGAAATCAAGGATAGTACCGTTGAAATAGTTACAGTACCCTAACTCTGCTCTTTATACTGCGTAAAGTTTGATACATCCATACTTTGATTCATCCATACAAGGAGGTGACGATTTTAATGACCCCTGCAACCTATGCAAAATTTGTAAAATTTCTTCAAGATGAGCTATCAATTGCGCCATCTTCAATCGGCATAGCCCTGCGCCACAGTCAGCAAGATCCAGGACCACTGCCCATGATCCTTTGGCAGTACGGATTAATCACACTGGAACAGCTTGATCGCATCTTTGATTGGCTGGAGACTGCATGATAACTAGCGCAAATCCTCCGACAGACTTCTAAAAAAAGAATAGTGACATCATATCTATTATTTTTTTAGAGGTCTGTTGGCCAATAGGGATCATTAACCATTCTCCCGTTTAGAACGGTTTTGATACCGTCTGATCAAGAAATCAGGAATCGTGAACGCATTTAAGACCGAAGCCGATAGGGATGGCGGCATTTTGAGTTCATCCGGCGGTGCGGCTTGGGACATTTGAGTGATATATGCTTGAACAATTTGGTGTAGCTTCACCCTATCCAGTTGATGACCTTGGCCAGGGGCGGTAATCTGGCTTTCAAGTGAAGCCAACAGGCTTTGAAAGTGTTCCTGCATGACCCGACATTGATCTTGCCAGTATCGCACTGCTGTCTCATACTCGTTCGATTGGCAAACTTGTTGGAGGATTTGTTCCTGCATCACCGTATTTTCCTGCTCCAACGCAGATATCTTATGATGTTGGCGATCGCATTCTTGCTGTAGCTCCTGAAAAGCCTGTTTCCATTGGGAATTTTCTTGATATAACGCTTGTCGGTCCTGTTGAAGTAACAACAGCTTGGTTTGGATTGCGGCTTTATCCGCTTCCAGACTCGCAACGGTTTGATGGGTTTGGCTGAGCGTGTCTTTATACTGGGCCAACTGTTTTTGGAAATGGGCGATCGCCTGATATTGCACAAACGCATAATCTTCAGTAATCGTCAACTTTTCCTCAACTAGGCGTTGTTGATCAACCTGTGCAACCAGTTCAGTTAAATAAGTGAGGGCTTGGTCTAATGCTTGTTCCAGTTGAAAAATTCGGCGCTCATAGCATTGACGGGCATCTCCATCCCTTTTGGCTGGTTTGTCTAGCCTGGTTGTGGCGGCATCGGCAGTAATAGACAAAAAGCCTTGAGCCTGAGCCTCAGGAGTAGGCAAATCCTGAAATAGAGATAACTGATGGGCACTGTCTAGCGTTGTTCTTGCCACGAACTCTCCCTACCTGTTGCCCGATGATTATACGGTATAAAAATCAGCAAAATATGGCCGAAATCACTCAGTGATTCTACTACAGTACACAGTGCCATAGTTGAGTGCCATAGTCGTCCAAGTTAAGTGATCCATATTGAAGCTACAGCGCAGTATTAGTCAAAAGCCCAGAATCCTGGTAACACGCTAACACAGGTTTGCCCCGTGGGAGCGATGAAAGCCTCCCATTTCTTCCGAAAAGACCATGCTTCACCCACTTGGGTGAGGAACTGAAGCCTGCCAATTGCCTATGCTAGAGACATAATTATACTAAAGGACAGAGGTGCAGGCATGAGGGCTTCCCGTAACTGGTATCCCAGTGCCTCTGACTGTTATGGCCCTTAACCCATCTGCATAAGCTTAATCTTAATTGCATATTTGATCGCCTGGAGGCAATGGAATTGCCTTTCAAGTTGCAGGGCTACGCATTAAATTTTGACCGTGCCAGTGGTGCCGCCCTTTAGTCTCTACAGGAGCATGGAATGACGACAGATGCCCAACCGTTGGCGGTCAAAATCCGCTCACTCAACTATTATTTTGGCCACCATAATTTGCGGAAGCAAGTTCTCTATGACATTAATTTAGATTTGCCCAAGGGACAAATTGTGATTATGACTGGGCCATCGGGTTCAGGTAAAACAACGTTACTCAGTTTGATTGGCGGACTGCGATCGCTCCAAGAGGGTAGTCTCACGGTATTAGGCCAAGAAATTGTCGGCCTCAGCCCCGCTCAACTGGTAGAAGTACGGCGCAATATCGGCTTTATTTTTCAGATGCACAATTTGTTTGAATCCCTGACCGCCTCTCAAAATGTGGAGATGGCTGTGGAATTGTTGGACCACTGGCGGCAAAAACGACAACGAGCGGTGGACATTCTCGGCAGTGTTGGGCTGGGCGATCGGGTCGATTATAAACCCCAGGCATTATCAGGTGGGCAAAAGCAACGGGTGGCGATCGCCCGTGCCCTAGTTAACCAACCCGCCCTGATTTTAGCGGATGAACCCACTGCGGCACTAGACCGTGGTACGGGGCGGGATGTGATGAACCTATTTCAGGCTTTGGCCAGGGATCAGGGTTGCACCGTATTGATGGTGACACACGATAACCGCATTCTCGACGTGGCGGATCGGATCATTAATCTGGTGGACGGTCGCCTCGAATCCGATCGAAACACCCATCAGGATCTCAGCACCGTGACCGATCCGGTTCCTGTTGGCATCCTCTAAACGCACCACAGGGGGTGCTGACCCAGCAAGTGTAGTGCGTGACAACGCACTGGCTATGTATTCTTGCAGTGGGAAGGGAGTAGGAGACCAAGGGAGTAGGAAACCATTAGGCATCTAGGGGACCACGGGTTACGCCCAATTGATTCTGTAGTCTGAGCCGTTGCCACAGTTCGGTTCCGGTGAGCGTACCCTCTAGTACCCGTTGATATAGGCCGAGGGTTTGCTTGACCTGATCGGGGGATTCGTCTAAAAACTCAATGCGAATGTGCTGCAATCCCTGGTTCAATAGGCGGTGCAAGGATTCTACTCCAGTTTGGGCGCGGCTATTGTAAACGGTGTTGCGACACCCTGCATCGGCGTGCAACCGATGCTCGGCTCCGGTGCGATCGCGCAATTTCACCTCATGGGTTTCACAGGGCCGCCCACAATTAGTAAAGTCGGTTCCCTCTGAGAGAAAAGCACAAAATACACAATGTTCCATATGGAACATGGGCATGTGTTGATGGAGGGTAACTTCAAACCAGTGGGACGGACAGGCGGACAGTAATTGCTCTAGTTGCTGAATATTAAGGTCATAGGATGCTGTCAGCCGCTCCAGGTTGTGCTGTTGCCAAAAGTATTGGGCCGTCAGGGGATTCGCTACATTCAGGGAAAAGTCACCAATGCAGCGATCGCCCTCAAAGTACGCCAGGTGATCGTAATTCCGCACCAGATAGCCATCCGCTCCACAGGACCGCACTTGCTCCAACAGCCAATTCTCCAAGGGTTTAGTAATGCGAGGGGGGGCGACCCAGATGGTGCAAGCCTGTCCAGTTTGCGCGGCTATCGCCCGTACCCGTTGCACCGCCTCCTTATATCGTCGAGGATCTTCAAACTCACAGTAAACCGTGGTGCAGCCCAAGTCTAAGGCGGCTATCAGTTGGGGCAGACTCCGGAGGAGTGGAATCAGGGTGGGGGGCTTAGGAGGGGGCGGGGCGGAATTGGATGGCAGCAAATCGGTGAGGCAATGATCAGGGGCGAAGGTCCAGGGAGTGGGGTGCGATCGCGCCATCAATAATTGTTCCACCAGTTCCCGCCGTAGCCGATTGAGTTCACTCACGGGCAACATCACTTCCCCATCAATGCGATTATCTAGCTGGGCCAGGGTAAAAGGGGTATGGCCTAGGCGGGAAAATTGCTGGTGCAGCCGTTCGCTGGTTAAAGGATTGCTGTGGGCGGGAACCAATGCCATGGCAGATTGAATCTGGACCCAGTGACCGCTTTCATCCTGGGCGATCGCCTCCAAAGGGCTATCCGCCTGACCCCTGAGGCGGATGGTAATGGGACGACAGAAATGGGGGGTATCGCCGCTAAAACTTTGCCGCACTTCTTTATCAAGGGCCGGATCGCTGGTTTTCCAGAGGCGATCGCCCGGTTGAATCCGTTGAGGATTGATTGAGTTGGGACCGAACGTCAGCACCGCACGATTCCCCTGAGTAGAACTGCCCGGTTTATGTTGGTAATCAACCGTATAGAGTCGGCCCCCTTCTTCTTGACCGTTGGGATGCCCACCATCAAACATCACTCCATCTCCTGGCTTCAGGGGAACGATAGAGGATTCCAGTTGGACGACGATGCGGGGCTTGCCGTGGGGCAATGGGGACGAGGGCAATGGAGCGGCATGGTGGGGCGATCGCCCCTGCCCCCGTTTAGGGCGCTTAAGGTTAGGTTGGGGCACCGCCGCCCGGACATAACCAGAGTTTCTCCCAGGATGGGGCATTTCAACCTGAAGCACGGTGCCTAAATAGACTCCTCGCTTCTTGCCATAACGACCGTGGACAAGGGCTTGATTATTAATCCCTGCAAACCAGCCCGTATATAGACCACGGGAAAAGGCCATTTCCAGTTGGTAGCGATCGCGCTCCGAGTTGGGGCATTGAAGCCGTTCTTCGGGCTTCGGGCTTCGGGCTTCATTCTTCCCCAAACCCGGTGAGGACCATTGCGCCATAATTTTATCGATGGCGGTGCGATAGACCTGGGTAACGCTGGCGACATATTCGGGACTTTTAAGTCGGCCTTCAATTTTGAGACAGGCGACCCCAGCCTGGATCAAATCAGGCAACAGGTCCAACCCAGCCAAATCTTGGGGGCTAAGGAGATAGTGGCGATCGCCCAAATCCATCGGCTTGCCATCCACCACCAAATCGTAGGTCATGCGGCAGGCTTGGGCACACTCCCCCCGATTGGCCGATCGCCCCCCCAGGGACTCACTAGTTAAACACTGGCCCGAATAGGCAACACATAACGCCCCGTGGACAAACACCTCAAGCGCCACAGACAAAGAACGCTGCGCCAGTTGTTGTTGAATTTTAGCAAGTTCTTTAATGGAACATTCGCGGGCAAGCACCACCACCTCACAACCGAGTTGATGGGCAAACGCCACCCCATTAGCGCTAGTAACGGTCATTTGGGTGGAAGCGTGGATGGGAAAATCCGGTGAAAGGTGGCGAATCAACCCAGCAATTCCCACATCCTGAACAATGATTGCATCGGTCCCAGCCGCGATAATCTGCCCAATATACTGCTCAGCCGCCTTTAACTCATCGGTAAACACCAAAGTGTTGAGGGTGACATACCCCTTAACCCCCCGTCGATGCAAAAATTCCATCACCCCAGGCAAATCAGCGATCGTGAAGTTAGTCGCCCGCATTCGGGCGTTAAACCGATCCAGCCCAAAGTAAACGGCATCTGCGCCATTTTCCACCGCTGCCCGGACACAGTCCCAGTCTCCCGCAGGAGCCAGCAATGCAGGCGCTTGAATGCCATGCTTCGCACTGGGTTCTTGGTCAATCCATTCAGCCATATCTCCAGAAGGGTAGATTCCGATGCTATGGGGCACCCTCAAAACAGCTTGCCCTCAAAACGGCTCAAAGGTCTGTTATTTTAACATATTTTTGCCTATTGAAAAGTCAAAAGACGACACCCAAAAAAATTGGCCCACATTCTACTTCCATAAATCGCCAAAAAACCAAAGAAAAAATAAAATTCCTATAAATTTTTGATGAAGCTAAATATGGGGTTTCAGGAGGAAAAATGGGGCAAAAAAACTTTAATATGAAAGGATTTCAGGAGATTTAGGTAACATGAAGCTTTGATGAAGTTAGGGGGAATCGGCAGACTCTACCGTTCCGTCTCGTAAAAACTTCATGTACCTTTGTGACAGTTTGGAAATTGCCCTAAAGTCATAATGCCTATGACTTAGGCTCCAACGCTGTGACATGTGTGGAAAATAAGCTCTGCTTCAAAAGCAGCTTTCATGTAATTCCATTCATTTTGAGTCGTTTACTTGATGTGTGTACTTATGAGTCAGACATTACTGCGAAACAGTCTTGTAGCAACCTTAGCGATCGCCTCTTGGGGGATTGCGATGCCTGCTCAAGCCAACATTGCTGGACAAAGCGACCCTCAGTTTGACGGAAATGTTCCCACTGATGCGATCGTTGAACCAAATCGGTTGGCCCAAAATACAAGGCTGGGCAGTGAGCAAAATCGCCTGTCCCGTTCCCAATCCGCTGCTGCAAAGGTGGGTAGCCATCAAATCACGGCAGATGACCAGCGGGATGAGGCGATCGCCACAATCTACGCCCATGAACTAGATGGACGACCTGCGGCAACAGTGTATGTACGCAATATCCCCACCTTCACCTTTTTAGGGGAGGATACTACCGAGGATGAGAATGCCACCGCCGCCCTCCCTGCCCAGGCAGATGCCATTATTGCTAGCGGTGAAGATTTGGATATTGCTGATCCATCCGTTCGAGCCGCTGTCCTAGCGGCTCAGATTAACCAGTACCACTTGGATGGGCGATCGGCTGATGATATCACCGTGCGATGGGACGCTGATACGGAACAACTGCTATTGGAAGCCGGAAGCGCCTGGTTTTTGTCCATGGACGGTACGGTGATTTTTCCAGAAACCACCGGGATTCTAGCCCAAGATGCCCTGTACTCCACCAATCTGCTAAGGCGGCAGTTGGGGCAGGCTGATGCCTTAACAGAAGTGGCCGATTTGCCATTGCCAAGTCAACCCGTAACCCCTGTCGCCAGAGCCTCATTTTCTGGAATGGCATCGTGGTACGGCCCTGGTTTTCACGGTCGCATGAGTGCCAGCGGGGAGCGATTCAACCAAAATGCCATGACTGCGGCCCATCGGACCCTACCCTTTGGCACGTTAGTTCGGGTGACGAACTTGAATAATGGTGAGAGTACTGTGGTGCGAATCAATGATCGGGGGCCTTACAGCCATAGTCGGGTGATTGATTTATCCACCGCTGCCGCCCAGTCAATCGGCATGGTCGCTAGTGGAGTGGCTCCCGTGAGTGTGGAAGTGCTGAATTAGAGATGGGTGAAGGGAATGGGGCAATTAGGGAGGGGTGGCAAGACACCCCTCCCTAGCCCCAACCCCTATGAAACTTGTTGACTCACCGCAGCCTTGAACTGGGTCACTGAATCATAGATGCTGAACTGATTTTTCATGCTAGTTAGGTCAAGCAGCATCCCGGCTTGGCCCGATACCGCACAAAGTCCTAGGGTAGCCCCTGCTTTAATAGCCCTATTTTGAACTAGGACTAGTGCCCCCAGACCCCGACTATCCATAAATGAAACATGTTGAAGATCGATCGCCAAATATTTTGCCCCATTGTCTAAGCTTTCACTGACCCATGTGGCTAGAGTTACAGCGTCTGTCGAACTCAAGATACGATTACCCGGTTGATAAACTTTGACGTTAAGCATCAGTGCCTCCACCAAAACGTGACCGATACATTAGGTTAAAATTGGCACAGTTTTGACTATAGTCGTGGGCCCGTGAACTAAGACAGGGTGTTGGGTTCCCCTCGCGAAGGGGAACCCAACGTCCTAACCAATGTGGCGATCGCTATATAACTGCGTCTAAGAACTTTTCTGAAAATAAAATACCGTAGGGGCGCGGCGGGGATGGCCCATCGATCTTTATACCCTACTATCTGCTTTATGTGTAGATCCCCTATAAGTCAGTATTCCCTCTGGGTTTCACTCAGATAACATCGCCTTCACGGACGATGATTGATTTTTTGGCTTAAGTTTTGCAATTCAATAAATTTCGCTAAGGTGGTACCATCGCGTTCTACAATCCGCCTATCTACAGCCATGGCACCACCAATGAACTTGTTTACTGAATATCCTGAAGCAAACGAGCAAGACTATAGCGATCGCGTTATCCAGGCCACTCGCAAACGCATGGAAGCCTTGTATGGAAATAGTGATGCGGCCTTGCGTGATACCCATGCCAAAACCCACGCAGCGGTTCGGGCTAATCTTGAACTGTTTGATTTTGATGAGGTGGAAATTAAACGGGCGATCGCCCAATCTACAGGGTTATCCGACTCCCAACTCAGGGACGTTTCGCTCAAGCAAGGGCTATTAGCCCAGGCCAAAATATATCCCGTCTGGCTCCGATTTGCCAATGGGCGGACTTCAGTGGAATCTGATTACGATGCAGACACGCGGTCGATGTCCGTGAAGGTGATGGGGGTGGAGGGCGATCGCCTCCTCGCCAGCCATGAACAACATAGTCAGGATTTTATTGTCCAAAATGCCGACATTTTTTTCATTGAAACCATCCGCAGTTACTACGGCTTTTTCAGTTCGGTGGCCCAATCAAAGCGGATGGCCCTGCTTTGGTTACTGCTCCATCCCAAACAACGGGGGGCACTCAAATCCATCACCAGCCGTACCCCCAACAGTTTGTTAACGGAACGTTACTGGAGCGGTTCAGCCTCAGCGTTGGGCTTGCCCGAAGGGTTTGACCCAACCCAACCGGGAACGGTACCCGTGACCTATCCCTTAGCGGTAAAGTATGCCTTTACCCCGGTCAATCCCCAAGCCCCCCACCAGCCCTTGACCGTGGAGATGCGATCGCCCACCAGCATCGAGCAAGCCAAAGCTGCGGCTAAAAATGGGGTAGCCGATAATTATTACCGTGACAATTTGGTTCAATTATTAAGTGAACCAAATGCCAAATACTGCTGGGATTTTCAAATTCAGGTGCAGACCAAACCAGAACAATCTATTGATAACGTAACAGTGCCCTGGCCGGAAGCGGAGGCTCCCTTTTTCACCGTGGGACGGTTGACGGTGGAGTCACAAATCATTAGTAGTGAGGCCCAACAGGGGTTTGCCGAAAATATTCAGTTTTCACCGTGGAATGGATTAGCCGTGCATCGTCCCATTGGTGCCCTCAATCGATTGCGGCGGATTGTGTATCCGTTGGTGGCGGGCTATCGCCATCGCAACCGTCATGTAGAGTACCAAGAACCCACAGGATATGAACAGTTTTAAGGTCTAGCGAGTACTCTGGTTAGGTATGACCCAATACACAAAACTCTGACTCAGAACCATGGCTCAAAAAAATGATGCTTCAGTGTTAGCCGTTGCCGCTATTCTGACCCTCGGCTTGCTAGGGGGCGGCGGCTGGTGGCTCTATCGAACCTTTAATCTGGAATTGACATCCCGTGGTCCGACGACATCCAGTGCTTCCGGTTCTCCGTCTGGGAATCCAACTAGCCCTAATTCCCCGATTTTGAGTCAGGGTGAAGCCATTTTGTTTCCGAATGGGGCATCCGTTGGCAAACAACAGGGGGTGGCGGCGATCGCCTCTGGTGATTACCCTGCCGCCGTGCAAGCGTTGCAAGCCTCTCTCCAGCAAAACCGCAATGACCCGGAAGCGCTGATTTATCTCAACAATGCCCAGATTGGAGCGCAATTAGCCTACACCGTAGCCGTGGTCGTGCCTAGTCCCGCAT
>JAYKIC010000546.1:0-5713 GCA_035284985.1 Leptolyngbyaceae cyanobacterium | reverse complement strand
CCCCAACCCCTCTCCCAGAGCGGGAGAGGGGCTTTCGACCCAAGAACCTGGTTTGAAGTCCCTTCTCCCCTTTTGGGAGAAGGGATTTAGGGAAGAGGGGCAAAGTTTTGTCAGTCAATCAGCTATTCAGCAGTGTGTGGTAACGCACCTTATCTGCGCCACAGTTCAATCGGGATGACGACGGCTTTGGGATTACCGTCAGAGTCGGTGAGATAGTTAATGGCTGGGTTGTTCATCACGGGATTTCCTTCAGCGGTGGATGACATGAAACGGCTCAAAAATACCTCCAGTATCTTCATCTTATGACTAACTGTGGAATTTTTTGCTAGCCAGCCAAAGAGGATGCTTTCGTGGTGCGTTACCACTACGCTAGGCTAGTCCATCAAGATGGGTAAAGCCTGGGGTTTGGTTCAGGATCGCCCCCAAACTCACATCCTGTTCTAGGAGGCACGCATGGCTACTGGCGGCTAGAGTGATAAGTTGGGCCTGGGGAAAATAGGTCGTTAGACGCTGGGCTTCCGTCACCGATGGCAGTAATTGGTCTTGACCAGAGGCAATCAGCAGGGTGGGGGCGGTAAAGGACTGGAGCGATCGCCCCTCAATTTCTGCATCCCGCAACAAGGCCAAGCGCCAAGCCGCAG
This sequence comes from Leptolyngbyaceae cyanobacterium, assembly GCA_035284985.1. GTDB lineage: Bacteria > Cyanobacteriota > Cyanobacteriia > CAKZMO01 > CAKZMO01 > JAAHGY01. The sequence goes on along the minus strand of JAYKIC010000546.1, from coordinate 5,072 downwards.
TGGTTGGGGCGATCGCCTTGATTGCCGCCAACAAGCCCTCACGATTTTTCACCGTTACCCGCCCCGCATCCACCAACAAGGGCAACAAAATATCCGCCGCCATGTGATAAACCGGGACTGACATTTGGTCCACGACCATGGGCATCCATGTATGCCAAAACAATTGCTTGAGGGCGGACCCAGCATTAATTACCACCAATCCTGAAAAAAGAGTGGGAATTTTTGCCACCACCTGAAGTGCTAAGCACCCGCCAAAGGACTCACCACAGAGATAAAGGGGGCGATCGGGATAACGATGGCGTTCAAACTTAACGTGGGCCACCACTTGATCAATAAACCCTGACCATGGGGTACGGTCGTTCACCGGAATGGATAGGTAACGCAGATCAAACGTGGACTGCAAGCCAGCTAGTTGTTGATGCATCGATAACGCGGTCCCGTCCATCCCCGGCAGGAAGATGAACAGGGGCCGCGTTGGATCAGGTTGGGTGAGGGAGAGAAACCAGAGCTTTTCAGCCATATTGCCTAGCCGCTCAATCGCGCCATCCCTAAACCTAGTTGCATAGGAGTGACTCCTTCGTATACCCTTCCGCCATGTCACATAAGGTCTTCAGATGTTCCCCAGAGATGGACGCATAGGTAAAGTCAGTGCCCGTAATGGTGGCCCCGTCAAACGGCGTTTGCATCAAAAAGGCTCCTTCAAAATTGGCATCCGTCAAGTCGGCCCCTTCCAGATTACTTTGGAAAAAGAAGGCATCAGCTAAATTTGCGCCCTGAAAGTTTGCGCCCTGTAGCTTAGCTCCCCGAAAAACGGCGGCTTCTAAATTGGCACCACTAAAGTCGGCCCCCCGTAAGTTCACACCATTAAACTCGACCCCAATCATGACTTCGCCAGCATAGTCTTGCCGAATCTCTTCCTGGGGACGACGCATACTGGAGCTACCCTTGGCCAGACTGGGCTGTGGGCCAAATCCCAGGACCAAGACTAAGACAATAGCCAAGAGAACACCGAGGTTTCGGAGCGATCGCATCATGACAAAGTACCCTATCTATACCAATCGTCAGGTCAAATGTAACATAAAAGCTTAACATTTCTTCTCATTTCCAGAACATTGCGGCAGGATGGATTGGGTATGGGAGAGGACTGCCATACCTGGATTAGCTCATTGAGGTTATCGTTCATGCAAGTTTCACCCCTTTCTCAATTTCAACGCCGTTTGTTTGCTTGGTGTATGGCAGGTGTGAATGGGATTGATCAAGAAGCTGTTAAATGCATTGATTGCGCTGAATACGACAATATGGCCACCTTGAAGCACGCCCTTCTCGGTAAGCTCACCGGGACCGTGGTGGAAATTGGACCCGGTGCGGGAGCTAATTTTGTTTATTATCCTAAGGATATTCACTGGATTGGGATTGAGCCGAATCCCTTTATGCATCCTTATTTGCAGGATGAGGCGGCACGGCAGGGCTTCCACGACATTCAGTTTTATGGGGATTCTGGGGAACATCTGGGGTTGGAAAATGAATCGGTTGATGCGGTGGTGAGTACCCATGTCTTATGTTCGGTCGGGCAGCTTGAAGCGGTCTTCACCGAAATTATACGGGTGCTCAAACCGGGGGGAACGTTTACCTTTTTTGAGCATGTTGGTGCGGCTGAAGGAACTTGGACCCGGACCTTACAAAATGGGATTACTCCGGTGTGGAAGATCTTATTTGATGGGTGTTATCCCAATCGAGACATTTGGAACGTTTTGGCAACCACAGGATTTACCGCTATTGACTATGAGGCGTTTCAGCTCAAACTGCCTGTGGTTGGGCCTCACATTGCCGGGGTGGCTGTGAAGTAGGGAGGTGGCTGGTGGGCCAAGGCGGTCAAGCTTGCTATTCCCCTACAGTTGCTATCATCATTAAAGTCGTCCGAACATTGGGGTTCAGCGGGTACTCCACCCCAATGTTCGGACAGGTCTATTCACTATAAAAACGCTGAGGGAGATGAACGATGGAAACCCCTACCTTGGGTCAGTATGCGATCGCCCCCATGACTCGATTAGACCTGGATGATGCCGTGGAATGGGCTGCTCGTGAGGGCTGGAATCCAGGGCTGCATGATGGGGATTGCTTTTACCAGGCGGATGCTCAAGGCTTTTTTATGGGCTGGTTGGGCGGGGAGGCGATCGCTTCAATTTCAGCGGTTAAATACGGCGAGTCCTTTGGATTTATTGGTTTTTATATCGTTAAACCGGATTTTCGCGGCCAGGGGTACGGGATGCAATTATGGCAGGCGGCGATGACCTCATTGGGCGATCGCACCATCGGCCTAGACGGGGTTTTGGCCCAACAGGAAAATTATCAAAAATCTGGCTTTCAACTGGCTTACCGGAATGTCCGTTATGAAGGGGTGGGAACTGGCACAACCGTTACGATTCCTCGATCCTGCGTGCCGTTGTCGGCCCTGACCTTGGAGGCGGTGATGGCCTACGATCGCCCCTTCTTTCCGGCTGATCGCACCCCTTTTCTGACTGCTTGGTTAACCAATCCACAGCATTACGTTGTGGGCTATCTGAGTTCAGCAGGCTTGACGGGCTATGGAGTGATTCGCCCCTGCCGCAATGGCTATAAAATTGGCCCCTTGTTCGCCGATACGCCAGGGATCGCCCAGGATCTTTTAGTCGCATTGGTCGATCGGGTTCCCGCTCATGTCACCTTCTATCTAGATGTACCGGAGGTGAATCAGGAGGCGATCGCCCTAGCGGAGTCTTATAGAGTCGTCCGAAAATTGGGGTGGATTACCCGCGCAGCGGGTACTCCACCCCAATTTTCGGACCGGTCTTATCAGATGGGTCGGGTGTTTGAAACGGCTCGCATGTATCGCGGCCATGTTCCTGAGATCAGCCTTGATCGTACCTATGGGGTGACTACATTTGAGTTGGGTTAGGTCTCAGTTAGGTCTCAAAATGATGGCTAAGCCCATGCTTTGAATTTGCACTCTTGAATTTGCACTCTTGAATCTGCACTTTTGAATCTGCACACTTTATTATGGTCAACCCAGGGAGTCCTGCAATGTGCCTATGATGTCAGCAGTGGCGTAAGCACGACTCTATTAAGGCGCTTTAGTGCGTTACGCTCTTGTTAATGCACCCTACTGTAATTGGTTGATAAATTGTAAAATTATGGACCGACTATGAGTAACCATCTGGCCTTTGCCACCGTCACCGCTACCCTTCAGCACACCTTGCAGTCTGCCATCCAAACCGATGTAGACGGGGCACGGGCAACGACCTTACGTCCCAATGAAATTGGCAATGGTACCCCTGAATCGGGGGTAAATATTTTTCTCTATCAAATTATTACTAATCCAGCCCTTCACAACATTGATGCTACCCCCCTGCGTTCCCGTGGTAATTCGGTAAAACGACAGGCAGCGCTAGATTTATACTATATTCTCAGTTTCTACGGCAATGATAATGAATTAATTCCTCAACGATTGTTGGGTAGTGTGGTTAAAACCTTAAATGATAATCGGGTGATGACGGCGGATATGATTCGGGAAACCTGCGATCGCTCCACAATCACAGTCCTGCAACAGTCTAACTTGGCCGATCAGTTGCAGCAAATCAGTATTATGCCCTTGGATTTAACCCTTGAAGATTTGTCCAAAACTTGGGGGGTATTTTTCCAAACGCCCTATGTGTTATCGGTGGCCTATAAAGTGTTGGTGGTGTTGGTGGAAGGGGAAGAAGGCTTTAAGCGCTCCCTGCCTATCCGCCAACGTCAGATGGGAGATATGGCCGCGCCATTACTGAATCGGCCAACGGTTGAGCAAGTTTTTGCCAAGGAAGGGCGGTTTCAACCCATTGATGCCAGCAGCACCTTGGAAATTCGCTGTAAATATTTGAAGGGCGATCGCCTCACTCAAGTCCGCATCGGTAATTTAGACATCACTCCCCCCGATGTCAGTGAAAACCGCATTTTACTGCCCTTGTCTATCGTGCCCTTTAATTTGCTCCATGTTGGGGTGCAAACCCTGCAAGTGGTACATCCTGCCCATAAGATTACGCCGATGGAGCGATCGCCCGATACCCGCCGTAGCGTGGAATCCAACGCTATTTCCTTTGTCCTTTGCCCCACCTTGGAGAAAATTGAGATCACGGAAATTTCTGGCAGTGAACAAGATCCCCGCAGCGGCCAATTACAATTGCATCTGAATGTAAAGGTTCGGCCCCAACAGCGGGTGGCGATCGCCCTCAATGAATGGTCCACCCAAAAACCAACTGATTACTTACTCGATGCTGAAGTGCGATCGGAGGATACCCAGGATCTCCTCGTCAAGTTTCAGAACGTAAAACCAGGAGATTACTTGATCCGAATTATTGTAGATGGTGCGGAAAGTCAGTTAGAAATTGACACAAATACCACGAGTCCAACCTATCAATGGTTTGTAGGACCAAGAATATTAATTATTTGAATTTGAGTTGATTGAATTTAAATCGAGGGGAGGAGGAATAACCCTCTAATTTTCTCAGTCGATGAAATTTATGGAAACGGTCCTTGGAAAACTCTCTGATGCACGTCCCTAAATCCCTACATCAGTGATCTTGAGATAGGGTTCAATGGATGGATTGAACTTCGCGAGTTTTTGCTTGATTGCCAAAAGATCAAGCTCTTTACAAATTGATAATATATACTCCTCTTGAGCTTTATCTATCAGGGTAAGCGCAAGAAAAGTGTAGCCATAATATGGTGAAGAAGATTCAAGAGGTTATGACTGGAGTTGCATCGTTCTCATGGGTCAAGGGTTTGCTCAAGTTTCTCCTACTTCTAGTGCTCAAGCAGCCTCATCAAGTTTATTGCCTGCCACTGATTGTGAGCAGGTGCAACAGCGATTACAGGCTCATTTTAGCAAATTGGTCGATCCCCGTGGCCACCAAGGGGTGCGCCATCCCTTGGTGAGCATCGTGATGATTGCACTACTGGCCACGATTGGCGGAGCCAGCGGTTGGGATGAGATTGAGCTGTATGGCATCAGTCATCAGCCGTGGCTGTTGAGTTTTTTAGCCTTACCCTGGGGCATC
>JAYKIC010000545.1:0-5217 GCA_035284985.1 Leptolyngbyaceae cyanobacterium | reverse complement strand
CTCCTCCATTGCCTACAGCTCCTGTTTCTACAGTTGTAGAAATGCCGCTATTATCAATGACAACGCGATCATTGACGTTAATAATTACATTACCCGCATCACCTTCACTCGATGTTCTAGTTACTAGCCCTGACCCACCAAGCAATTCTAGTGTTGTAGTGGTAATATTGATATTGCCTCCACTACCTACTGCATCAGGCGCAACATTAGCTCCTAGGCGACTGTTTGTGAGCTGAACTTGGCGAGGTGCGTTTATAATGATGTCGCCTGCATCACCTTCTCCAAACGTTGCTGTTTGTAAAGAAGCATCTCGAGTTGCAATCAAGCTCTGTGTGTTGAGTTCAATATTGCCGCCGTTGCCAATAGCATTCTCGGACACGTTATTTGTCAAGCTTCCGCCAGTGTCTAAAACGATCACATCCCTTGCATTAAGAACAATTCTCCCTCCATCACCTATTCCTTGAGTACTTGCACTAATTTGTCCTTCATTTTCTATGAAGATCGATTCCGCATTGACCTCAATATTTCCACTTCGACCCACTGCATTTATCAATCTAGTGAATAAACCACTAGGCACCTGGTCCTCACCATCAAGCGTAAATCCAGTTATTTGCACACTATCCGTGACATCTATCGTAATATTACCTGCATTGCCTCTTTCACCCAAATGAATAGATGTAATCTGGGCTACATCTGTAATTGATAACGATTCAGCGATAATAAGAATGGTTCCGCTGTTTCCTGTTACCCCCTCTTCAATATTGGTGCGGGCTCCTGAGGAAAGAATTCCATTGTCGTCTGTAATAGAAAATCCGTTAAATGAAACTGAGCCATTAGCTTCAATAGTGATATCACCTGCGTCTCCGCCACTAAAATTTGTAGTACTGAGCTGAGAACCGTTATTAGCAGAAAATGAGCCAGTTGAAATTTCAAGGTTTCCGCTTACACCGTTTGCTTCCTCAAGAGAGTTGCTGGTAACGCCACTGCTGTCCATCACCATAGAGCCTTGGACGTCAATAAAGATATTACCCGCGTTACCATTACCTGATGTGCTGACTATCAATGTTCCTATATTGAGCATATTAAGTGTTGTAGAAGTGATATCAATACTTCCGCCCGTACCCGTTGCATTCTGGGAAATATCATTGCTGACAGTACTTGATTCAGCGACTAAAATATTCTCAGTTGCATTAAGAATGATGTCTCCTGCTTGACTATTAATATCCCCTAGGCCCTCAGCAATACCAGCTTCTAAAAGGGCATTGTTAGTAAGACTAATATTTTGAGCAGTAATGGCAATATCTCCGCCATCGTCAGCTTTTACATCAACTGTCGCTCCATTTGTCAACGCAACATCAGCCCGTTCAAGACCCTCTGGAAAACTCAAAACACCGTCTGCATTCAGCCCAACGCTTCCAATGCCACTGACTGCTCCAATATCCACACGACCACCCGGTGCTATCAGTTGACTTTCACTAAAGCTTACGTCTCCGCCTAAAAACAGTAAATTCTCACCATTCGGCACTTGAAAACCTGCTGGTACAGCAGAAGTACTGGCGATATTTCCCTGCGGGATTTGACTAAAGAAAAATGCAGACGGATCAACCGTCAACAACTGGTTGGGCACTTCAGGATTAGCTGCACTAAAAAAGCCCTGTTCGCCAAACTGAATTGCATCGGCAGTCACAGCAGCAAACGAGCCTTCCACATTCAGACTGGCGTTTGGGCCGAAGAGAATGCCATTGGGGTTCATGAAATACAGGTCGGCATTGCCCAGCACTCCCAGAGTTCCAAAAATCTCCGATGGATTGTTGCCCGTGACCCGGCTAAAGATATTGGCCACCCCATCCGGGTTATTGAAAAAAGCTCCCCGCCCCTCTTCCACATTGAATTCTACAAAGCTGTGGAAGAGGTTTTGGGCACGTCGCGCACCACCTGTAATCACCTCATTAGGAGTGCCACCAAAATTTTCAATAACCACCGATCGCTCCTCACCCAACGTCTCATCCGGCACAATCACACTCTGGGCCAGCGCAGGGGAAATCGGCAGCAGCGTACTGACCAATCCGAACAAGACCGGACAGAGTGAGGGGGGCAATCCTTTCATCTGGGGGTTCCTCTGATGGTTGGCATCTTGATTGGGCCTGGGCAGGAATGGCTCAGACCGTACAAGCGAATTCTATTCAGAGATAGGATAAAGGATTTAGGGGGCGATCGCCACAAAATCAACCAGAAATTTTAGATTTCCTACTCACTGGTCTGTCAGAACGTTAACGGTCGCGGGGGCGATCGCGCAGCGAGTGCGAAGCACTCAGCATTTCGTAATGCCTTAGGGGTTCTTCCCGAACGGACTGCCGAAAGGCTTCGTCCCTACAGATGTTGACGCTGACAATACCGCGCCTACATATCATTTACCCGTGGATTTGGTGCAGGCGATCGCCCACAAAACACTTTCCTCTGATGAATGGTTGCCCGTCGCTTCTGAAAGGCTCACAGTTTTAGTCCAAACTACAGGCGAGCAATCGCTTAAAATGGACGTGAAGCGTCTCGTAGGGGCTGGGAAATGGTCGCAACTCATCCAAACCGTCGTTTAACTCCACAGGAATATTTTGAGTGGGAAGACCAGCAAGAGTTGCGATATGAGTATTTTGATGGCGATGTTTTTGCGATGACTGGGGGGTCGTTGCCCCACGCAGATATTGCCTTAAATATTGCCAGTATTCTGCGAGCGCACCTGAGAGGACGATGTAAGGTCAGAAACTCAGACGCGAAGGTGGGCATCACGGATGATGGGCCTTTTGTCTACCCCGACGTGAGCGTGACCTGTGATAAGCGTGACCGGACAGCCCAGCAATTTTCCCGCTATCCCTGTTTAATTGTGGAAGTGGTTTCTCCGGGTACTGAAGCATATGATCGGGGTGGAAAGTTTGGCCTCTATCGTCGGCTCGAAACGTTGAAGGAATATGTTTTAGTTGGGTCTTTAGCAAAAACCGTTGAGGTATTCCGGCGTAATGATGAGGGTGGATGGATCTTTATCCCCTATGGTGAAGGTGCTGACATTGAATTGACTAGCGTTGGCGTTACCGTTTCGATGGATGAAGTTTATGAAGACGTCGTGCTTGAAGTATCGGAAGTGTAATCAAGGTGCAGACTGAGTAAGGTCAATATCTACTGCCTATGTCCAGATCGCTTAGGGTGCGTCGAGAGCTGACAACTTATAGGGGTGTGCGCCTCCGCTGGGGGCGCACACCCAAGAAAATAGTTTTGCTTAACTCCCTACTGACCAGCAGAAGGCTGTGCTTTGCGCGTCTTCTGGAACTGGCGACCCAAATCGCTAACCACTTCATCCAGGCCCTGACTCTTACCCACTGTTTTAATTGAGCTATAGGCTACCCGTGCCGCTGCATAGGCTTCGCTGCCTGCTAGCAGTTGAGTATCCTCCACTAGCTCCTTTAGTTGATTGATGGACTGCAAAACCGGATGGAGAGCTTCAAACAAAGCCAAATCGCGGCGGGCTTCCTCAATATCCAGGCAGGCGGGCATCAGGTTAGCGTATTGGGTAGCGGCATCCAGCGCCTTGACCACAAAGGTTTGAGACTTGCTGCCCATCTTGGCAAGGCGGCGGCGCTGCACCGGGGTCAGGCCGATGAGGAAAGAAAGCTTTTGACGAATTGCCTCCAGGGACACCAAAATATCTTCAATTTCAGCAGCGGAGAGTGTAGCGGTAATCAAGTTAGTCGTCATTGAACCAGTCCTCCTAAGTTTGGAATGCACGTTTGGAACGGTACGGTACTTAACTTTTAAAGTGGCATCCGCCGCACGGTTCTAACCCAGTAGGGGTACTGAAAATTACCTTGCCTACACATTACTTGTCCGTGAATTTGATGAAAGCGATCGCCTTTTTCCCATCGCCACCCCACAAAAGCAGGTTTTAACCCCATTAAAGCCACTTTTTTATCCAACGGAGGGGTCGCGAGTGACTTGAATCACAAAAAATCACGCATTGATGGGGTCAAAAGTGATCCGAATCACAAAAAATGATGCATTGATGGGGTCGTGAGTGACTTGAATCACAAAAAATCACGCATTGATGGGGTCAAAAGTGATCCGAATCAATATCTGAAATCCTTTTAATCACATTACGCGCGATCGCTTCATATTCTCTGCGCTTTTCTGCCATTAACCTGACAGTTATCGCCTTTCAAGCTAGCAGAAAGCACCGGTGAATCCCCTTTTCATCCCCCCTATTCTAAAACTCAAGCAAGCGAACGCCACCCAACCTTGCATACCTCAACAGGTTGAGGAGTAAGAACTGGGGACGACGCAAGCACTTTACAAGCAACCTCGAAACATCAAGGAGTATTCCAATGCCTAATAACCAGTTCTGGACTCAAATCGGATTTCCTACCAGTCTCAACGAAGATTTTGATAACTTTGGTGCCGCCCTGATCGCCGGTGACTTTGACGGAGATGGCCTCGCGGATCTATCCATCGGCGTTCCTAACGAAGACATCGGTACCACCAGCAATACTGGACGCGTCAACACCCTATATGGTTCATTCATTGGACTAACAGACTTTGGTAGCCAAATCTGGGATCAGGACGCCTTAGTTAGTAGCCCTGCTGAAGAGTTTGATCTGTTTGGCTTTAGCCTGATTGCTGCGGATTTTAACGGCGATGGTTACGATGATATGGCGGTGGGTGCCCCAGGGGAAGACTGGAATACCATCGGCAGTGCAGGAGTGGTGAATGTGGTTTACGGGTCGTTCTTTGGCCTGGATAGTGCCGGAAATCAGCTCTGGACGGAAAACGATACAACGGTGCTGGGAACACCGGAAGTAGGCGATCGCTTTGGGGCCACCCTGGCAGCGGGTGACTTTGATGGCGATGGCTTTGACGATCTGGCAATTGGTGCCCCCAATGAAGATTCTGGTATCGTCACTGACGCTGGCAAAGTGAACATTCTGTACGGTTCATTTAGCGGTTTGACCAGCTTTGGAGATCAGGAGATTTTTGACAGTGGTATTGAAAGCTTTGACTTATTTGGCTCCAGCCTCACAACGGGCGACTTTGATGGCGATGGCTTTGACGACCTGGCAATCGGTGCTCCCGACGAAGACCTGCCTGGAGGCGTAGATGCAGGCGCTGTCAGCGTCGTATATGGCTCGTTCTCCGGGCTAAATCCTGCTGATCGGCAGTTCTGGAATCAGGATAGCT
>JAYKIC010000544.1:0-3179 GCA_035284985.1 Leptolyngbyaceae cyanobacterium | reverse complement strand
CCCATGTTTCGCTATAGTAGCAGCACATTGCGATCGCCCTGTACCTTCCATCAAGGCCATGCCTGAGGATAGTACGTTGTGGCCCTTTTTGCCCCAATGCACCTTCACCCTAATTGGACCCGTGGTTGTTTTGTCCTTTCCATCCTACAAATATGCGGCTTGGAGCCTATGCTTGGCGCTTCCCGTTGTCCTGTTTGGGGCAATCCCGGCCCAGTCTCAAGGTTGGCCCACGGCAACCCACCCCGATCAGGTGCTGCTTTATCCTGAAGAGGGTGAGGATCAAGTGCTACTCTACCCTGAAACGGGTGAGGATCAAGTGCTACCCTACCCTGAGGATGCCCCCACTTTCCACTCTCCCACTTCCCAGTCCCCCATTGCCCCACTGCCTAACTCCGCCACTCCCACCGTGCGATCGCTCCAACTCATCGGCGGTCGGGTATTGACCCCAGCGATCGCCCAAGCCTTTTATCGGAGTCAAATCGGACAACCTGTGGATGGCGATCGCCTCGAACGCATTGCCTTCGCCATCGATCAGTGGTATCTCGACAACGGCTATTCCCTCTCCCAAGTCTCAGGCTGGATGACCGATGCTGACGGCGTGCTAACGGTTGAAGTAGTGGAACCGGAAGTCAACCAGATCACCTTCCGCTATGTGGATGAAACAGGACGGGCTATGGATGATAACGGAGAACCCATCCAAGGCCGCACCCGTGAAAGCTTTTTACGCCGAGAGATCCAGCTAGAAACCGGAACCATCTTCAACCAAAACGATATTATTCAGGACATCCAAACCCTGATGAGCCTTAATTTGTTTGACAATACCACCGTCGCGGTAGAAGTGGATGAGGAGTCGGTCGCCGATCCCGTGGTCGATGTCACCTACGTCTTGCAGGAAAAACTATCCCGATCCTTCCAAGCTAGTGGCGGGGTTAGCACTGAACTAGGGGTATTTGCCGGACTCAACTATCAAGATGGCAACTTTAACGGTCGGGGGGAATCCCTGCGCTTTGGCACCCAGGTAGGCAGTCGGGGTTTAGTCTTTAGCACCGCCTTCACCAGCCCCTACCGCGACAGCCATCCCGATCGCTTGGGTTACGAAATTCGCGCCTTCCGTAGCACCGTCCGCTCCGTCACCTTCAGCGATGAAGTCACCTTGGCTAATGGCGACGATGCCAGAGAACGGCGGTTTGGCGGCGGTGGTTCGGTCATGCGTCCCATTGGCAATTGGGATGCGGAACTGGGGCTAAATTATGCCCGTGTCAGTATTCGGGATGACTCTGGGGATTTGGCCCCCACGGATGAGTTAGGCAACGACCTCACCGTCGGTGATGGGGGGATTGACGATTTGTTAACCCTCGAATTTGCCGTCACCCAAGATGAACGGGTGAATCCCTCCAATCCTAATGATGGCTCCGTCTTGACCCTCAGCACCGAGCAGTCGATTCCCGTGGGCAATGGCAGTATCGTGATGAATCGGCTCCAGGCCAACTATGCCGAATACGTCCCGGTGAATTTGTTCAACACGGGACGAGTGCAAAATCCAGAGGTGGTGGCCTTTAACGTCCAGGCGGGAACGGTGTTGGGCGATCTCCCCCCCTACGAAGCGTTTGATTTAGGCGGTGGCAATTCGGTGCGGGGGTATGGGCCGGGGGATGTGGGCAGTGGACGACGCTTTTTCTTAGCCACGGCAGAATATCGCTTTCCAGTGGCGGGACCATTGGGGGCGGTCTTGTTCACCGATTTTGCCTCGGATTTGGGGTCGGCAAGCGAAGTGCCGGGTGATCCAGCCGGGGCACGGGATAAACCAGGGACAGGTTTGGGCTATGGCGCAGGTTTGCGGATTGGCTCACCTTTGGGGCTGATTCGGGCTGACTTTGGGTTTAACAATCAAGGGGATAATCAATTTTTCTTTGGCTTCGGTCAGCGGTTCTAAGCCTTATCCATCGGGGTTTATAATCATGGGGCGAGTCTATGCATCAGCCTATCTTATCGCCTACTTTATCGCCTATTTGATCGCCCATTGTTATGACCCCAGTTCAACCCACCCTGCAACCCCAGCCTGCCCGTGGCGATCGCCAACGGGATCGCACTTGGCGGTTTTGGCCCCTGCTGCCGATTTATCCCTATGGGTATCGCCAAACCCTTTGCGCTGAAGTGGTTCCCAACACGATTTGGACCTTTGACCAACTCCAGGGCATTTTTTATGTGATTGTGCCGATTCGGATGACGGTGGTGAAGTTGGCGGCAGGGGGTTTGTTGGTCTACGCCCCCGTAGCGCCCACGGCGGAATGTATGGCTCAGATGCGCCAGTTGGAAGCCCGTCACGGTGCGGTCAAGTACATTATTTTGCCGACGGTATCGGGATTAGAACATAAGGTCTATGCGGGGCCGTTCGCCCGTCAGTTTCCCACGGCACAAGTCTACGTGGCCCCGGATCAGTGGAGCTTTCCCGTCAATTTGCCCCTCAGTTGGTTAGGGTTGCCAGGACGACGAACCCAGCGCTTGCCGGAAGATGGGCGATCGCTCCCCTTCTACAACGAATTTGATTACGCCCTGTTGGGACCAGTGGAATTAGGCGTAGCCCCCTTTGAAGAAGTGGCCTTACTCCATCGGCCTTCCCGTACCCTGCTCGTCACCGATACCATTGTTTCCATCCCCACCACGCCCCCCGCCATTTTGCACCAAGACCCCTACCCCATGCTGTTCCACGCCCGTGAAACCGGACAGGATCAGATTGAGGATACCATCGACAATCGGGTGAAGGGCTGGCAGCGGATTGCCCTGTATGCCATGTATTTTGTCCCCGGTGCCATTGATGTGCCGCCCCTGGGCGAATTGTTGCGGGATGCGCGGTTGGGGGGCGATCGCTCCCGTCAAGGTTATTTTGGCCTCTACCCCTTCCGCTGGGATGACGATTGGCAAAAATCCTTCGATGCTCTCAGTGGTAACGGTCGCCTCCTGGTCGCCCCCGTATTGCAACAACTGATCCTCAATCGTGATCCCAAAACCGTATTGCGGTGGGCCGATACCATTGCCCAGTGGGATTTTCAGCGCTTGATCTCCTGTCATTTTGATGCCCCCGTCATGACCACGCCCCAGGCATTCCGGCAAGCCTTCGCCTTTTTAGAGGGGGCGCACGGCTCGACTGCCCTACCCGCCAAAGATTTGTATAACATGCA